>JALRDI010000147.1 GCA_023257035.1 Ilumatobacteraceae bacterium
AATGCGGTCGAAGCCTGGCAGCAGTGCCTCACCGAGTGTCCACACCTCGTGATCAACTGCGATGAATTCATCAACATGCTCAGGGGCAACGCGGAAGACAAGGACTTCGACGGGCAGGCGCTCGCCTGTGGTGTAGGTGAATGATGGTTGCGTCGTCGGCATGTGTAAGTTCCTCGTGGTGCTTGGCTCGGTTAGTGAATCATCACACACGCCGATGGTGGCAGACGGCGTCCGCGTCGTTTGGCAACGTTTTTTGCGACAAGACTGTCGGAATGGCTTATAACTCAACTGGACTTGTTGTTCATGATGCCGATGCGCACATCATGGAGACGCCAACGTGGCTGCGGGATCATGCTGATCCATCAATTCGTGATCGTATTG
Organism: Ilumatobacteraceae bacterium; assembly: GCA_023257035.1. Classification (GTDB taxonomy): domain Bacteria; phylum Actinomycetota; class Acidimicrobiia; order Acidimicrobiales; family Ilumatobacteraceae; genus Casp-actino5. The sequence goes on from JALRDI010000147.1 coordinate 382, forward strand.
ACGCTCTGACGTATCCGGGCGGAAACGAATTGCAGCAATCGGCCGTCGAGTTCGATGAACAAGACGATCTAGAAACCGGATTTGAGCGCCTTGCTGAGCGCCATCAGACCGCTGATTACATTGCGGCCGAAGAAGCCGAGATCATGCTTCGAAAGAATTACGCAGCAACCGGTTCATTCATTGCCGAAGATCGACCACGAGCGCTCGACATGCTTGGATTCGCGAGCCAATTGGTGTTTAACACCTTTTACAACAGTCGACTCTGCGAGTGGGAACACTCTGGCGATATGGACTTTGCGATTGGCACCGCCCGCGCACACAACCGGGGCCTTGCCGAGTTTTGCTCGGTCGACCGTCGCCTGCTGTCGACGCTGTACGTTCCGCTTGCTGATATCGAGAAAGCGCCGGCACTTGCTGAGGAAGCGATTGAGATGGGGGCGGGCGCGTTGCTCATCGCATCTGCATGCCCGCCTGGACACTCACCAAGCCACATTGGGCTCGATCCGGTGTGGTCGATGGCTGCTGATGCCGGTGTACCGGTGGTGTTTCACGTCGGAGGAACCGGAGAGTTGCTCGACTCGAACTATTTCAACAACGGTCTTCCGGTGCCACCTGATTTCCACGGCGGTGAAGAGAACTTCCGGTCAGTCGACTACATGGCGATTCCGGTTCAGCCGGCACAGACCCTCGCAACAATGATCTTCGATGGAGTCTTTGAGCGATTCCCTGAACTTCGTGTTGGGGTTGTTGAGCAAGGTGCGATCTGGGTTCCGTCGTGGATGCGCCAGATGGAGTCGGCAATTGATGCGTTCGCCCGCCATGAGGAGCGCCTGCAGAAACTCTCCCTGCGCCCGAGTGAATACGTGCGTCGCCAGATGAAGTTCACCCCGTATCCGACCGAGGACGTCGGCTGGATTGTTGAACAGGCTGGTTCAGAGGTGGTGCTGTTCTCATCTGATTACCCGCATGTTGAAGGTGGGCGTCGACCGATTGAACGCTTCGAGCGGTCGCTTGAGAATTGCTCTGACGAGGTTCGTCAGCGCTTCTATCACGACAATTTCGACGAGCTCATGGGCGGTCGCCTGGGCGCCTTGCTTGCGGCCTAAGCCTGCGTGAGCCCCTCGTTATCGAGGGGTGACCCACCATGGAATGTCGATGGTGATGTCTCCGAGACCGTTGTGAGAGACGATCACCGGTCGGCCGATGCCGTCGAGAACAAATCGTGGTGTGATGCCGTCGATGTCCGCGTTATCGATTGCTGTTGTCACCGCTGATGTCGTGCACCCGCTTGGATGGCAGATGGCGAGATGAAGGTCATCGCTCGATGATGTGTAGGAAACGATTGGTTGGCCGGTCGCGCCAAGTTGGAGGTCGATACTGCCAGCGGTTGGGACGCCGTCAGAGGCGATGGTTGTCTCGGAGCGACCATCACACCGAGTGTCGCGACATTCGGTCATGAGCATCGTCGAACCATCAAGATGAGCGACGAGTGATGTCCCGGCGGGAGTCAATACCACCTTCGGATTCCAGCCGACATTTCCCCCAGCACCCGACCGCAAGACGACTACATGTTCGTTATCGCCAACGCATGCTGCGTCGTTGCATGAGACGAGCTGAAGCTCGGTGCTGGTGACCGACTCGCCCGAATGAGTTCGAACTTGCTGCGCGAGAACCGGGAAACCATTAAGGCCGATCGAAATTGACGGCATAAAGCCCGCAGCGACCTGACTCGCAGCATCGCCAGCAGCTGCAGTTGCGTGCGTCGCGCTCAGCGTGCCGGTGCCGGCACGGGCGCGGTCATTGCAGGTGAGTACCCGAAGGTAGCCGACCCGAGGAAGAGCAGTCGCGTCGTACGCCTGATGAGCGATCGTCGGAAACCCGTTTCGTCCGATGGTGACATCTGGTGTGATGCCGTCGATCTCAGGGGTCGAGATTGCTGTGGTGGTTGATGAACTGCAGGTGTCGTCGTCACAGGCGGTCACCAAAAGGTCGGAGTCGGTGATGTTGTGATGAGCGATGACAGGGTTTCCGTCGATGCCGATCGTGATCGAGGGTGCCGTGCCAATGTCGTCGCCATCTGAGTCGCTGATAGTCACCGATGTCGATGATGAGCACGCCAAGTCTTGGCAGTTGATGACAACAAGATCACCACCGGGTGTTCCTGCTGTGATGATGGGTAACCCAGACAAACGAAGTGCGATATCGCTGCCTGTTGACACCACGCCATTCAGCGTTGCTGACGGTGGTGACGCGACCCGGTGAGGCGCCGACGCACTATCTGACGCGCGCTGAAGCTGATAGGCATGGTCAGCGAGTGTTGACTCGACTGTCTCAAGTGCTGAAGTCAGGCCGGCCAGGGAGGAGGCCTGACCGCTGACGTCTGAGGTCAACGAATCAACGGACTCCTCAAGTTCGCCAACATCAAATTCGATCGCATCGATGAGGTCGGTGGTCACGGCATCGGTTGATAGCCCGTCGACGATTTCCGATAGCGACGCGACAACATCCGAATCGGCTTTGTCATCCAGCAAGTTGTCGATCTCGTTATCTGAATAACGAGCGGTCGGTGATGAGTCGCGAGGTGTGTCAGAGATGGGTTCGAAGTACCCGTTGAGGTCTGCGAGTAGGTGCGCCGACCCGTACACGGCAAAGCACACCCGTCCGTCGGGTGAGAGGGGGGCGATGACCGCATTTGGAACGTTTTGTCCGGTTCTGAAGTTGAGATTCGATGTGTCGGGTGTAGCAACGTCGCACGGATGAACCGTGACAAACCCGAAGCCATTTCGGTCGATGCCGTCAACTGCAGTTACGTTCAAGCTGACAGCGATCGCTGATGCCGGAATGAGATCAACGATGCGTCCACTCGGAAGTGCGATTTGTTCGGTAAGTCGCATCTCAATAAGACCGGTTCGGTCGGTCACTCGGGTTTCAGTGACTCGAGTATCGAGGACGCGAATGGGCTCAATCGCGACGAATGATGTGGGTGTTGCTGTTGATGCAGCATCTGCGGGACGAAATGCCCCAATACCGGTAAGTGCTGCAACACATGCTCCGAGCGCGACATAGCCAAGCCGTCGCTGCGTTGACGTGAACAATGACATATCTCCTCCTTGTCGTTACAAGAAGAGAGAAATGAGCGGGTTACATCTCGCGATTTTTCACCGTGAAGGTTGCTGTCACTCCAAGACGGTGACGACACCCGTGTTGCCATCAACCCGAACGCGCGCGCCGTCTCGTATACGACGGGTCGCATTCGTTGCTGACACCACACACGGAATGCCAAGCTCACGACTCACGATGATTGCGTGGCTCAGTGCCGCACCAACATCGACGACAACTCCTCCCGCAGGAACGAAAAGCGGTGTCCACGACGGATCTGTGCTCGGGGCAACGAGAACGTCACCAGGGCCGAGTGCAGTTGGGTCGCTCGAATCAAGGACGACTCGCGCAATGCCCTCTGACACGCCCGGGCAGCCAGGGAACCCTTGGATGCTGTCTCCGACTGCGAGTGGTTCAACTTCAACGGCATCACGCTTGGGCCAACCCGCCGGATCACTCGGCGAGTCGACGAAGACAAATTCTGGCTCGCGCTCTGAGATCTCGGCGTGGGTTGAGCGACGTTCACGAATCCGTTCAGTGATTCGTTCAGGCGTCGGACCGAGTAACTCCTCCATCTCGTCGTGAAGTACCAATCCGAAATCTTCAATCTCATCAAAGACCCCGCGCTCGGTGAACCGGCGACCGAGTTCTCGTAGCGGCATACGAACCTCTTGGATGAGGCGAATGTTGTTCGTTTTTGTTCGCTCTCTGGCCGGAAGCCAGGCACCGCTAGCCGCAATTGCGGCAGCCAGTTGGCCATGAGTAGCGGGGTCGCCCTCCACCATCGCAAGCAGGGTTGCCGCTGCCTCAGCGCGTTCTGCAGCCCGCTCCTGCTGGTGGCCACGAGGGTCAGCGTCCTCACCCGCAAGCCGCATGCGTTCGATCGCAGCGAGAGCGATATTGGGGTGAGTTTCCCATGTTGGTGAACGGGCCTCCCACTCGTTTGGCCCCCGACTTCCAAAGTTGAGGCAGAACTGTTCGAACCCAGCCGAGAACTCTGCGCTCGTTGGATCAAGCCTTGACAGTTGCCACATTGCGTAACTCGGTTCGGCCGAATCGACCTGTCCAACCCCGGCGATGAGCGGCATGATGAGATCTGGACGTCCGACCGCAGTGGCGACTGTCTGAATGACACCAACAGGAACAGTCGTCAACGTGGTGACGAACAGATGCTCTTGGAAAAGTTCGCGGTGGAATGGGAACAGCGCTTCTGCATATTCCCACAGTTCGGTGTCAGACAGTGACGAGAGATCCGGGCGCCGAGCCCGCAAAGCGATCGTGCGGTTTTTGTGATCGGTGAGCCGATCAAGTTGATCGACATCAGTGATACTGAACACCCAGCCAAAGGTGTGCTCGAGTTTTGCAGTGAGGTCGGGTCGTGCATCGCCGGGTTGTTCCACGTAGTCAGGGATGCCAGGTTGGGCACCAAAGAACTGCTCGTCGATCGCCTTCCATGTAAGGCCTGGTGCGCGCTCGCCGAAGATTCGCATGACCGACGCATTGAGATAGCAATATCCGCCAGCGACGCCGAGAATACAGAATTCGCCCTCAGGGAATTCGTCTGCCTCGAATGCGCCCATCCTGATGTAGGCATCTCTCCACCCAAGTTCTGACTCGTAGAGCAAGAGCGACCGAGTCGCTGGTGCAACCGGGTCAGGAAATACTTCGCCGACGTTTGCCCTCGTATAAATCGGGAAACGGGATGACAATGATGTGTCGGTAACTGTGAACATGAGCCCCCCCTCATGGAGTTTCTTACGTCACATTAATTGCCATTTGGCACCGATGCGAACGGTGCCCGGCGAGGTTCGATGGTCGTGACCGCTCGACCTAGAGATTGCGAATCGTTGGGCGAAACACGATCGACCACACGCCGATTGAGCACAACACGCCAATGATCACCATCGCCGTCGGAACCGACGTTGCCGAGACCAAACCAAACAAGATCGCAGCGGCAACGGGAAACGCGCCAATCTGTGCGGTCGACGCGAGACCCATCACGCGTCCCATCAGTTCGGGTGGTGTGTGGGTTTGCATGAGGGTCCGCAACATCGTCATCGCGATACCGCCAGTGAGCCCCCAACAGAGGCAGATGATGAGCGTGATTAGATATACCCGCGAGAGTCCAAGTGCGGTGAGACCGGTACCCATTGCGCTTCCGGCGGCGAGGGCAAGCGCTCGTCCTCGCCGTGCTGGCTGCCAACGAGTTGCGACAATCATTGACGTGGTGATCATGCCAAGACTCATTGCAACATTCAGCACGCTGGCCGCAAGCGACTGAGTGCCGAGCACGTCGCGTGCAATCTCCGGCAATAAGAGTGTGCTTGCCGTGATGACGACCCCAAGCACTGTCGTCAACGCAAGTAGTGATCGAAGAGGTTCGGTGCGAAGTGCAATTTTTGCGGCACTGCGAATGGCTCCTTTTCGGTCGGTGGCTGTGATGTGCTCTGGAATGGGTGTTCGGCGGTGAAGAACCACCCCACAAAGTGAGGCTGCCGTGAGTAACCAGAGCCCAGCTTCAAGCCCAAACGCCTGGATCACAGCACCCCCGAGAAAGATTCCGCCAATCGTTGAGCCGGTCATGCCGAGGTTCTGCAGAGCGACAGCTTGGAGGAGTACTGATTCGTCGACGACCCGCGGAACGAGAGCCTGAAGTAACGGCATCAGCATTGCAGGAGCGATTGCGGTGAAGAACGCGCAGATCATTGCAACGGGGACGGTCATCAGGCCTGCGTGCAGGAGCAGGGCCGACACGGCGAAGAGTGCGGTGGCGACAGAGAAGAGAGCGATGCCAAGTGTCTGGGCCGAGACCCGATCGGCAAGTGAGCCTGCCCATGCCGAGAGCAAAAGCGGGGGAAGCCCGATGACGATGCCGAGAATCGCAGTTGCCGGATTCCATTCGGTGAGTTCGCCGACGAGCCATACGAACACAAAGCGACTGGTGCCAAGGGCAATCGACGCCATGATGTTGCTCGCAAGCACGCCGCGAAATGCCGTGTTCGACATGACGTTGCCGATTCGCTGATTGGCTGCGGAAGGAGACGTCATTGCGGTCCGTTCATGGACGTGCCTCGTAGATAATGTGGTTTGGCGTCTCGGCAATTCGGGTGAAGTTGTCGAGGCCCGCTTCAGCGAAGACCGATCGCATTCCTGCCTCTCCCGCCTGGTTGCCCATGCCGCGAGCGCCCGGCTGTGCGAGCGAGCAGGGCACGCAGCAGAACAGGCTCATTGCGTATCGAGGTGTTGCGCGCAGGTAGTGGTTCTCGGTTCGTGACGGCATCGCGAAGGGTTCAACAACGACGATTGAGCCATCCGTCGAGAGCTGGTTGATCGCGTGACGGGCGATGCCAACCGGGTCGCCCATGTCGTGAAGGCAGTCGAAGAAACAGATGAGATCGAACGGCCCTGAAATCGCATCGGCGGCAGCAAGTTCAAACGAGACATTAGTGAGCTCAGCCTCGGCTGCATGTTGGCGGGCCTGATCGATGGAAGGCTGATGAAGGTCAAAGCCAATGAAGGTGCTGTTGGGAAAGGCGCGAGCAAGGGTGAGCGTCGAGTAGCCAGTGCCGCAACCCATGTCGGCAACGGTGATGCCGGCCTCAAGATCGGCCGTGCCCTGAGAGCGTTGCGGCAACCAGTGTTGAACAAGTTGATGGTCGTACGCGGGGCGGAAAATTTCCTGTGTGCCTTCGAACAGGTAAGGATGATGTTCCCCCCATCCGAACGCGCCATCGCCTTTCATGGCATCGATTCCGCGATCGAGGTCTAAAAAAAGTGCTTGTACCGCGACGAGCCCGCCAGCGAGCCAGAACGGTGAATTCGGGTCTGCGAGCACGGCAGCAACAGCGCCGGGCAGAGCGTACGAGTCGGCTGATTCGTCATAGGTGACGAGTTGGGCAGCTGCTTGCTGGTCGAGCCATTCACGAGTCATACGTTCATTAGTGGCTGCTGCGTTGGCGAGTTCAGTGGAGGTCATCGGGTTACCGTGGGCCATCGCTGAGTAAAAACCTGCTCGGTGGCCCGCGATGATGCAGGCAACTGTGGAGGCACCGGCGAACGCGTCAGCGACACCGACGAGCACATCCTTTAGAGATGGTGCTTCTTGTTGACCTGACATGTCGACCCCCTCGTGACCCAACTGAGGGCCTATCGGTAGTTTTGCTGAGTTGAGTTCGCTCTGGCGTGTCGTGTTGCCCGCATCGTGAGCGCGAAAGGTGCTCACCCGCTTCTTACCTCCGTGCCGTACCTTGAAAGCGATGACACGCGCAGATGGCTCCGATACTTCACACATTGATACCGCTGTAGAGCACGATGACATGGGTGGTCTTGTTCGCGATCACCACACGATGGATCGACGCTCGATGCTTGGGTTACTCGGTGGAATTGGTGCCGCTGGAGCGCTTGCCGCATGCGGGGGTGACGCTGTGGTGAAACTTGCTTCCTCCGCCACGACAGCCGCACCGTCAGGTTCGACAGCAACCACTATTGCTGGAGCGGCTGCGACGACGAGCACGCTCGCAGCCGACTCGGCAGCAGTCGCTGCATCGCCTGGCTCACCGATCCCAGGCGAAACTGGCGGTCCGTTCCCAGCCGATGGCACCAATGGCCCGAACGTGCTGTCAGATGGCGCTGTTGTCCGTCGCGATATCACCACCAGCTTTGGTGACTATTCGGGTACGGCTACTGGCACCCCTGTAGCGATCAATCTCACGGTGGTTGACGCGTCGACAGGTTCTCCAATCGAAGGTGCAGCCGTGTACCTCTGGCATTGCACCGCAGATGGCAAGTACTCGATCTATGAAGATTCAAATGTGAACTACCTGCGCGGTGTGCAGGTCGCTGACAGTGCAGGCCGGCTCACGTTCGATTCGATTTTCCCGGGCTGTTATCGAGGGCGCTGGCCGCACTGCCACTTTGAGGTATTCGACTCGCTCGACGAGGCGTCAACGGGTCGTTCAGCGCGGCGAGTCTCTCAGCTTGCCCTTGGCGAGGAAGATTGCCGAACGGTCTACGCCGATTCTGCGTACGGAAACAGCTTGTCGAATCTCGGTCAACTCTCACTGTCTGGCGACATGGTGTTTAGAGATGGTTGGGAAGACCAACTGGCGACCTACAACCCGTCAGCGGGTTCAATCGATCTGCTCGTCCGGGTGTAAGCAGCCCGGCTGACCGGGCGAGGCGACGAGGCCGCAGCGGCTAGACAGCGGCGGCGATGCCGTCGAGGTTTCGTTCCATGTTGTCGGCGTGCTCTTTGAGTCGCCGTTCGATGATCTGGTGCTCCTTTTCAGGCATCTTTTCGATCGCCGGGCTGAGACCGCTCTTGCCCGGACCAATCGAGCAGTACTGCGTGACAAGCGTTCCACCGTCGACCTCTTCTAGCGTGAACGACCAGGTGGCTGCAGGGCCACCACCACCGGCGACTTCCCATGCAATATGACGTGAGGGCTCGCAGGCAGTGATCGTGCATTCGCTATTCCATTTCATGTCGGCGACCGGGTGCACGTTGGTGCCTTGGAATCGGGCACCGACTGCGGGCTCGGTTGCGCCGTCGAGCCATTCGGCACCTTTGAATTCTGTGGAGAACCGTGCCGGCAGGTTGATGTCGCTGACGAGTTCCCAGATCGCGTCAGGTGTCGCAGCGATCACTCGTGATACCGCGGTCGACGGTGCATCGGCGTAGCGGAGTTGTTCGGTCATGATGTCCTCACTTCAGGTCGGTAGCCGTGAGTGGCCTAACGTCCAGAGTATGCGAGTTGGTGTGAGCACGTTGATTCAGTCACCTGACGATGTCGAGTTTGTTGTCGAGTGTGAACGTCTCGGTGTTGACACGATCTGGGTCCCTGAAGTGTGGGGCTATGACGCAATGACGCCGCTTGGTCTGCTTGCGGCAAAGACCTCGACCATTCGACTTGCGACCGGCATCGTGCAGTTAGGCGCACGTACTCCAGCGATGTTGGCGATGCAATCGATGTCGTTGCAGATGCTCTCGGGTGGTCGTTTCGTGCTCGGGGTTGGGTCGAGTGGCCCTCGCATCATGGAAGGCTGGCATGGCGTTCCGTTTGCGAAGCCAGTGCAACTCACGCGCGAGACCATCGACATCATCAGGATGATCGCTCGAGGTGACCGCCTCGAATATGAGGGTGAACTCTTCCAACTCCCACCTGAAGGGTTTGGACGAAGCATTCGTTCGCTGGCTCCTGCGTGCGAACCGATCCCGATGTACATCGCATCGCTCGGGCCGCGAAATCTCGAACTCACTGGAGAGATCGCTGATGGGTGGCTCGGCAACGCGATGATGCCCGAGGCTTCCGAGGCATTCATGGAGCCATTACGAGCAGGCTGTGAACGAGGTGGACGTTCGTTGAGCGACCTTGATCTTGTGATGCCTGTTACTGTCGAGTTCACCGACGATGTTGAAGAGGCATCTCGTCGACATGCCGACGGATATGCGTTCACGATTGGTGCGATGGGGGCACCCGGGAAGAACTTTTACAACCGAGCCTTCGCGGCGCAGGGCTTTGGTGATGATGTTGCAGCAGTAGCCGAACTATGGCACGCCGGAAAGCGTGACGAGGCTGCAGCGCGGGTGCCGATCGACATCGGGTTCAAGACCAATCTGCTCGGACCTGCCGAGACGATCAAAGAGCGACTTCGTCTCTATCAAAGTGTGGGCATCACGTCGATGCAAGCAAAGGTGTCGGGCCCAAATCGAATCGACATTGTTGCCCAACTCATGGATGTCATCGGCGAACTCAATGCTGAACCGAGCGAGATGAAATGACGTTCACCTGACAGACTGTCGAACGTGAATCACAACTTGTCGCAGGGGCGTGAAGTCGTCGCTATTCCGGGGCCGAGCATCATCCCTGACCGTGTGCTGTCGGCGATGCACCGAGCGATGCCCGACATTTATGAAGGTGATCTCACCACGGTGATTGACGCAGTGTGGGATGCGCTGCCGGGAGTAGTGCAAACTGCCGGCCGGGTCTTCGTTCCGATTGGTAACGGTCATGCCTCGTGGGAAATGGCGCTGTCAAACACGTTGTCTCGTGGCGACCATGTACTCGTATTGAACTGCGGCCGGTTTGCCGCGATCTGGGCTGAGATGGCCGAGTTCAACGGCCTGAACGTCGAGGTGATGGAAGCCCAAGAGGGCTTTGCCAATGAGCCAGCTGCTCTTGAAGAGCGCCTTCGTGCTGATGTGAACCACGAGATTGCTGCAGTGCTCACCGTGCACGTTGATACTGCGACCTCGGTGCGCAATGACGTGCCGGCACTTCGCAAGGCGATCGATGCTGCGGGTCACCCGGCGCTATTCATGGTCGATTGCATTGCGTCAATGGGTTGCGAGCGATTCGAAATGGATGCCTGGGGTGTTGACGTCACGATCGCGGCGAGCCAAAAGGGAATGATGACCCCTCCAGGGTTAGGCCTCGTGTGGGCAAATGACAAAGCGCTTGCCGCCCATGAGCACGCAAACTTGCGAACCCGATATTGGGACTGGACATATCGCAGTGAAGATGGGCCGTATTACCTGCGGTTCTGCGGTACCCCGCCGGTGTCACACCTCTTTGGATTGGGCGAGGCGCTGGCAATGATGGCCGAAGAGGGTTGGGAAGCTCGCTGGAATCGGCATCGCGTCATTGCTGATGGTGTTCGAGCCGCAATCGACGCATGGTCGACACCGGGTGGCATCGGGTTCATTGCCCAGCGTGAAGATCAACGTTCACATTCGGTGACGTCGGTGACAACAGGTTCAGTTGACGCAATTGAGTTGCGCAGGATCTGCCGTGAGCAGATGGGCGTCACTCTCGGTCTTGGAATTGGCAACGATGAATCAGCATCGTTCCGCATCGGGCACATGGGTCATGTCAACGCCCCAACAATTCTTGGTGTGCTCGGGGCGATTGAGACAGCGCTTACCTCGATGGGGGCGCCGATGGGTGCCTCTGGGGTGCAGGCCGCTGCCGCGCAACTCGCGGAGTAATTCAAGCCATTTGACCAGGAGCATCGCATTCGGGCTCGACGACTCGTCGAGTTCTCAACCGAGTTAGCGTTCAACCGTGGGTTTCTTTCAGTGGGTGTTCGGTCGGCACGAGCCGCGTCCGCCCGATGCTGACAAGTCAATTGAAGCGGCGTGGTTGCCGCTGTGGCAAGCCCAACTGGTGTTGCACGAACTATGGGAGCGCGACATACCGGCCGTGCAGTCAGAAGATTTCACTTCTCATTTGAGGTTTGGTTCGCGGGAGCCGATGGCGCGCATCTTTGTGATGGAACCGAGGCTGGCCGATGCACTTGATGTCATTACGTCGGTCATCGGGGAAGAACCAGCAACCTTGCATGGCCATGATTGGCCGGGGTGGATTCGTCACCAGGATCAATCGTCATTATCTGAAGAGTCTGAATATGACGCCGAGGCCTCAACAGAAGGAGAACAGCAATGAGTTCCCCTCGACCGCGATTAGCAATCGGTCTCGGTGCTGGCATCGGTGCTGCCGGCGTGATGCACTTTGTTCGACCGGAGTTCTTCGATGCGATTGTGCCGCCGTGGTTGCCGCCGTCTCAACGATTCTGGACGTTGCTCAGCGGTGTTGCCGAGTTTGTGGTTGGCGTCATGTTGTTCGTGCCGCGCTGGCGACGCACGGGTGCGATGGCTCTTCTCGTGTTACTCATTGCGGTCTACCCAGCAAATCTCTACATGACCTGGGACTGGCGTGATCGCTCGGCGGGGGAGCGAGTCGTGTCGTGGGCGCGCCTGCCACTTCAGTTTGTGTTGTTTGCACTAGCGCGAATGGCAAGTGGCCCGTGGCGATCTCGTCCAACCTCGAGCTGACGGAGAGCAGGCCGCCTAGAGCGACAACAAAAATTCTCTGATCGCTGTGTTGACTTGATCGGGGTGAGTCATGTTCGGTGCGTGGGCGGCGCCCGGCACTTCGACGACGCCTCGGCTGTCTTGCACACCATTTGCCAGTAGGTAGCCGCGGTCGAGAGCGATCGCTGCGTCGTCTTTTCCGTGCACGACAAGGGTTGGGCACGAGATCTCGCCGAGGCGGTCGACGAGATCTTCACGTCCGAGCAACGTTGCGCCCGCCAACGCCACTTGTTCCCGGTCGAGTTTCTCCCAGATTGGTTTCCAGTCGGCCTCGAGCCGTTCGTCGCCGAGAATCATCTTCGCAACGATGTCGAACACGAGTGACCGTTTCTCGCCGTCGCCGTTCGCAAAGACGTGCACCATTTTCTTGTTGCCTTCGATGGTGTCGGGGTCATCGAGGTCGGCTGCAGAGTCGATGAAGATCAAGCCTGCTACCCGCTCGGGGGCGGTGAGAGCGGCCCGCATCGAAAGGAAACCGCCCTGTGACATTCCAGCAAGAACTGCACGTTCGATACCGAGATGGTCGAGCAGGCCGAGGGCGTCGTTTGCAGAATCCCAGTAGGTGAATGGTCCGGTTGCGCGGGTTCCACCAAAGCCACGCTCGTCCCATGCGATACAGCGATAGTCGGGAGCGAGCGCCTCAAGTTGGGCGTCAAACATGGTGTGGTTCATCATGAACCCATGGCTGAAGAGCACGGCGGGGCCGTCACCGCCGGTGTCGCGGTAGTTGATCTCAATGCCATTGATCGATGCTGTTGCCATGAACCGAACGTAGTTTCTGACGACCTGCCGGCCGATAGCCGGGAACTACCGTGGTCGTAATGCCAATTGCGCAAGGAACACTCATTGCTGTGTCAAGCGGCCGAAAGGGCCTCATCTCACATGGTTCGAGAACGATCGAGACCGCGTTTGTGAAAACGCCAATCGATGGGCCTGTCAAGATCTCACCGCTCGGTATCGAAGGTGACGAGCATGTGTATGAGCATCACGGCGGGCCTGACATGGCGCTGTTGCTGTATCCGTCAGAGCACTACTCGTATTGGCGTGAGCTCGGTCTTCAACTTCCTGCTGTCGCCGCGATGGCTGAGAATCTCACGACCGAGGGAGTGAAAGAAACCGATGTAGCGATCGGCGATTTCATCGCGATCGGGTCTGCGGTGCTTCAGGTCGCACAACCGCGAAGCCCTTGTTACAAGTTGGCGGCACGTTTCGCTCGAAAATCTTTGCCCGTCGAGATGCAGACGACGGGATACACCGGATATCTCGTGCGGGTGATCGAGCCGGGGGTATGTGAAGCGGGCGATGCTCTGACACTTGAGGCCGGTACTGCTGCCGATCGAATCTCGATTGCTGACGCCGGTCGGATCCTCAACGTCGATCGGCACGATGTCGAAGGTGCACAGCGATTGTTGTCAGTTGCTGAACTAGGAGAAACTGTCCGAAACACGTTGACAGCGCGTGTCGCCGCTGGCGGGCAACGCGGTGAAGACGTTGACCGCCTCTACCTCGACTAGTTCTCAGTGGTTGCCGGCTAGTCGCAGCACGAGTCGCGCCACCCACAGCCACGGCATTTGAAGTGGGCATGCTCTGGGTGGAGTTCTGAACCGCACAGCGGGCACTCAGGGAAGGTCCCAAATTTGGTTCGGCATTCCGTTACCGCACTCTCGCTCTGCTGCTGAGAAGGGGACCCTAGTGTGCGGGTTTCGCTTGCCATCAACACAGGCTGGCACGGCAGACCGTTGCGATATGGGATTTCTTCCGAATTCGGGTGTTAGCCGTCGTCTGTTACCTGCGTGATTGTCGTTTCGTCGTGTCGGAGTACCCAGAGAGTGACCATTTCCATTGGTACGTGCCTCCAGCGATGAGGTAGTTAGGAAGGACATCGGGCCCGCATGCGCCGGTTCCTACTCCGCGCATCGCGACATCAACATGAATTTCGTTCGTTGCTGTTCGTTGAAGGTCGGCGAGTGTCGTAGCGGAAGCGAGGTCGTAGTCGTGGTGTGGGCGAGCTGTCATGATGAGCGGCTCAACTGCCTCAACGCGAATTCCTTGACCTTGGGCGGTGGCGATCTGCATCCATCGGCACCCAAGGTGGGCGCCGTGTTCTTGAGGGACAACGTACGGGTGGAACTGATCATCAACTGTCGATTGCCACAGGCCGAGTGTTGAACCAGAGCACCTGTCGGGGTATGTCTCGGTTGGTCCAAGTCCGAGCCATGAAAGTTCGCAGAGTTGTTCTGGAACTTCACATCGGACCCCAATGCGCGGGAGGTCACTCCACTGCCGAGGAATTCGTATCTCTTCGTCGAAGAATGCAATCCCGTTGACTACTGAGATGTGGGTTGTGTGAACGGCATGGTGCGTTGCGCCGTGAAGGGCACGTGAGATACGGAGAGCAAGTTCTCCGTGTGCTGCTCGCCGGCTGACCGCAATGAGTTCAGATTCAAGACGATCGAGCCCCCATTGCTCCCATCGGTGTTGGGCTCCACCTCCCCCATGAACTCCTGCGAGAAGAGCCTGACCGAACCCGTCGTTGTCTGTTGGGGCTCTCCAAAGTGACGCCCGAAGATTTGTGATGAGAGGTTGGCCACCACCGAAAATGACTGAGATATCTCCCCGGTCATCGGTCTCAATGTCGAGGGCAACGAGGCTCGATGTTTGGGGGCGATAGTTGCCCCCGATGGCGAACTGGTCCCAGGCAATGAGGTGAGATTTTGGCGCCCAGGGTGTTGCGCGGCGAAGTCGGAACTCGACACAAAGATGAAGTTCACCGTTCGAAGCAGGACGTGAAGATGCAAGATCAATCGTGATCGATGTACCTGGAGCGATGTCGATCGATTCGTGTCCCTGTCGAATAGTTATGCCGTCGTCGGTGAATTTCCAGTTCACCGAGAGGTCTGCCGTCGAGGTGAAGAATCGGCGGTTCGTGATTCTCAACTTGCAGTTACCAAGATGCTCAGCAGTTACTGGTCGAGCACCCCAGGCAACCTCTCGAAGTGCTGGGTGTGGTGTGAGGTCGGGCGCAGTAAGCCCATTAATGCAAAAGTTCGCATCGTGTGGTGTGTCACCGAAATGGCCTCCGTATGCCCAAAATGAGTGCCCATTCTCATCGTGTTCGAGCAGGCCTTGATCACGCCAATCCCAGATAAACCCGCCGGCGATCGCATCGTGCCTCCAGAACGCGGCCAGATACTGATCAAGAGAACCATTCGAGTTGCCCATCGCGTGTGAGTACTCGCAGATGAGCAATGGCCGGTCATCTAGTTGTGTGGATTCCGCCCATTTCGCCCAGTCGATGAGCGTGGAGACCGGCGAGTACATCGCTGAGACGACGTGCTGGGAACGCAGAACTGATGGTGATGGCGATTGTTTCCACCGTTCAGCGCCAGCGGTGGTCCGCCAGCGTTCGGCTCCTTCGTGGTGAATAAATCGAGTGGGATCTGTGTGGGTGATCCAGGCGGCTACTGCAGAGTGAACTGGTGCGTGTCCTGACTCATTACCGAGCGACCAACCGATCACGCATGGGTGGTTTCGGTCTCGTGTCACCATTCGAGTGATTCGGGTCATGATCGCTGCGCTGTAACGAGGATTGTGTGCGAGCGTCGTTTCACGGGCGTGACATTCGACGTTGGCCTCATCGATGACGTAGAGGCCAAGTTCATCACACAGGTCAAGCAGTCGATGATCGTTTGGATAGTGAGCCGTTCGGATTGCGTTGATGTTGTGCTGTTTCATGAGCACCAGTTCTTCTCGCATCTCGTCAACGGTCATCGTTTTCCCATTGATGGGGTGGTGGTCGTGTCGATTGACTCCGAAAACTTTGATGGCCGCGCCGTTGACTTTGATTCGACGGTGCTTCACTTCGATACGTCGGAACCCGGTTACGACGGCGTGCACTTCAACTCTTGTGTCATTGGCACCGATGAGTTCTGCAATGACGCGGTATCGAGTTGGAGATTCTGCAGACCATGGCTTTGCCGAACGAACC
This sequence comes from Ilumatobacteraceae bacterium, assembly GCA_023257035.1. GTDB lineage: Bacteria > Actinomycetota > Acidimicrobiia > Acidimicrobiales > Ilumatobacteraceae > Casp-actino5. The sequence goes on from JALRDI010000147.1 coordinate 16,341, forward strand.
TCGATTCGTTGTGATGCTGATGCGCCACAACGTGTGGTGGAAGCCGCTCCAACTCGATCGAATGTTGAGGTACGCGTTCTTGAGACTTTCTTTCCGTTCTCGGTCTCGAGCCAGGTGTTGACGCGCAGTGATTCGCTGTAAGTGTTCAGTCCTATCGAGATGTCGCAGGTGCCGATCTGTGTCTGATAGTCGTAGTCAGCGTTCACGATGAATTCGTCGATCCGGACGGTTGGCCGAGCTTCGATGTGCACCGAACGGTGGAGGCCGGCGTGCCACCAGTGATCTTGGTCTTCGATCCAGGTGGCGTCACTCCACCTGATGACCATCACGGCGAGGAGGTTGTCTCCGGCGGTGATGAATGGGGTGATGTCGAACTCGGAAGGAAGGCGAGAGTCTTTGCCCATGCCGACGAATTCGCCGTTGCACCACACAGCGGCGACGCTTTCTGCTCCTCCGAGGTGAAGAATGACGTCGCGAGATCGCCAACCGCGCGGAACCTTGAATTTCGTCCGATACAGGCCGGTCGGGTTCTTTGTCGGCGTGAATGGTGGTTCCTCGTCATTCCACGGCATCACGGTGTTCGTGTAGTGCGGGAGGTCAGGAAATCCTTGGCGTGTCCACGAACCAGGGACATTGATGGTCGACCACCGGTGGTCGCTCGTATTTGGGTGGTGCCATCGTCGAGGAGCAGCGGCGGGGGAGTCGATGAGTGTGAACTTCCAGGTGCCGTCGAGTGATTTGCGATTGTTCGATGTGCCACTGCGGGCATCCTCGGGCGACGAGTAACTTGCCAATGGTTGGCGAGCAGGCAGTCGATTGATTTCGACGAGTTCGGGCTGCAGAACAGCGTTGACATCCATAGGGTCGTTTGATCGCCGATATTCGCAGGTTCAGAAAGAGCGATTCGAGACGGCGATCAGACGAGGGGAGTGCCGGGGTCAAGACCGAGGCGCGTCCGGCCGTACATCTGGGCGTTGCCATCGAAGTCAACGATGGCGTGGTGGCACGCGGTGTTGACATCGCGATAGCGACTTTGCAAGATGCTGTCGTCGTAAATGCCGTGGGCTCCGGCTGAAGCAAACACCCGATCGGTGGCGCGCCGGGCTAACTCAACTGCGTAGGTGGCATGCCACTTGAGTTCTGCTCGTTCATCAATCGTGAGTCGGGTGCCGGTGTGGGCAACCTCATCGCATCGATCGGCGGCAGCCCTGATGAGGTGGCGTGCAAGGTCAAGCTCAGTTGTTGATTCTGCTACTCGCATCTGAGCGCCAGGGTTCTCGGCTTTTGAGGATCCGGTGTACACCTCGCGGCGTGCTGAGGTGCGTTCGATGTGAAGGGCTAATGCTCCATCGGCAATGCCAATGACCGCAGCGGCAAGTTGCACCGACAAGCAAGGCAGCACTGGTAAACGATTGAAGAAGGTTTCGCCCCCTTCGCCATGTGGGCTTTCGCCATCAAAGAGCAGTTTGGTTGGCACTGATCGATGTTCGGGAACAAAGACGTCTTCGGCGACGAGGTCCTTTGAACCAGTGCCCCGGAGTCCGAGAGTGAACCATGTGTCGTCGACCACCAGATCTGCCTTGGGAACGATCACGTGGAGTAGCCGCGTTGCGCTTTCGGGCAGTGTGTCGGCGATTGCGCCGATGAGAAGCCAATCGCCATGATCGACACCAGAGGCGAACTGCCAACGACCGTTGAGGTGCCAACCTCCGTCGACTCTTGTTGCTTTGCCCTGAGAGGCAAGCGTTCCTGGAAGACAGATGTCAGCATCCTCATCGAATACTTCGTGTTGGCATTGTTCGGGGAAATTGCCGACCATCCAAGTGTGGGCATTAGAGACCATCTGCACCCATCCGGCGGCTGGGTCCGCCGCAGCGGTTACGAACAACGAATCGACCTGGGCTCGTAACCCGGCCTCGGACCCACCGAGTGAAGCAGGAGTCAGGATTCTCCAAAGCCCGGCCTCTGCCATTGCTCGCACAGATTGAGGAGCAAGGTGGCGAAGCCGTTCTGATTCTTCGGCGTGAGCGCGCAATGTTTCGGCGATCGAACGGGCGGCATCTTCCGCCTTGGAGATGGTCGACGGCGACATGTTTCGAAACTAACAAATACACCAACCGGAGAATTTGCTGAAATGACGTTGTCCGGTTGCTTGTCGCTCTTCAGGCCCTTAACTTTCCCCGCTAACCTCAAGGGCCGATAGATCGAGGCGGACCGAACGAATTTCGGACCACGTTTCGGACCATCCCCGCCCCCGTAGCTCAGTGGATAGAGCAACGGTTTCCTAAACCGCAGGTCGCAGGTTCGAGTCCTGCCGGGGGCGCCAAATGAAATCCAGTGTTCATCGTGAGTTCCGCTGCTTGCCAGCGGGTGCCTACGCGTCACTGCCACAGCGGACGGGGCGCCCGCAACAATTTCTGATCAACGCCTCCAAGTTGCCTTGTGACGCTTCGGATAATCGAACTGGACGCCTGCGGCTCGCATGGCAAGTTTTCAGCTCGAGTGGGTCAAGGCGCCGAAGCGCGGACGACGAGTTCTACCGGCAGTCGCCGTGACGGCACCGATCCCTCCTCAACCAAAGTTCGAATCATGTCGACTGCGACGCGTCCGAGTTGGTCGCGGTCGATGCGGACGGACGTAAGCATTGGGGTCATCGCCTGGCACATCTCGATGTCGTCAAAGCCTACGATGGCGAGGTCGTCGGGGACCGAGATGCCGCGATCGAGGGCGCGCTGCAAGGCTCCGATAGCAATGAGGTCGTTGTAGGCGAAAAGCGCATCAGGCGGGTTGGGCTGCGCCAACGCCTCATCTAAGCCGACGCGTCCCCCTTCAAGGCTGTTGTCGACATCGATGATCAGGTGCTGATCGGGGCCAAACCCTTTCGTTTCAAGTGCGTTGCGGTAGCCGAGTTCACGGCGTGCAGGTCGAGGGGCGTTTCTGGCGTCGCGGTCTAGGAGGGCGGCAACTCGTTTCCGTCCACTACGGAGTAGGTGGTTGACTGCCATCTCGGCACCTGCTTGGATCTCGGCTGACACGCTGCTGATTCGGACTCCTTGGACATCGTCGTTCACGATGATGATCGGCATTTCCTTGGCGGCGAAGTCGACGAGATCGCCGACGGCGTGGGCGGCAGGGAACACGATTGCTCCTTCCACGCCGTGTCCGACCATCGACTTCAGAGCGCTTAGTTGCCGCACGCGGTCACCGCCGGTGCTTGCCAGGAACATTGTTCTGCCGAGGTCGCTCGCGGCCCGTTCGACGCCGTCTGCGAACTCGGGGAAAAACGGGTCAAGCATGGCGATGCTCACGAGCCCAATCGTGTCGCTCCGCCGCTTGCTCAGTCCCCGTGCCATCAGGTTGGGGCGGTAGCCGAGTTCATCGATTGCGGCAAGGATCCGATCTCGGGTCTCGGCGGTGCAACCGCCTTGGTTATTGACGACGCGCGACACGGTTCGCGCGGACACCCCGACGTGTTCTGCGACGTCGGCGAGCGTCGCATTCTCCGGTGGTGTTCGCCCGTTCGTGTTTGTCGCCATTCCTAGATTCTGCCTTGATTGCTGTCGGGCGCGTGTGATCCGCCGATTTTGGAGACGGCTTAATCGGTCTTGACGAAACAGATAACTCTGACTACCGTTACGTCAGCGCTGACGTCAGCGCTGACGTAACTAGCTGTTGGAGGGAGGTGCAGCGATGGCCGTCACAGCGGAAACGATCCGGGTGAAACAAAAATGGGACAAGCGACAGATCGGCGTTGCTGCGCTGTTCCTTGCACCAGCGATGCTCGGTTTCGTCGTATTTTATTTGCGCCCCACCGTCATTGGTTTTTCGAACAGTTTCACCGACAAGGAACTGCTGCGACCGAAGTCCGAGTTCGTCGGCGTCGAGAACTACCGGGAGATGTTCCAGGACGATGTCTTCTGGAATGCCCTTTGGGTAACGCTTAAGTACGTTGTGATCAATATCGGCGTGCAAACCGTGTTCGCCATCGTCATTGCGTGGATCCTTGACCGGCTCTCGGGCTCGCGGGTACTCCGGACACTCTTCCTGACGCCTTGGTTGATGTCGAACGTGGTGGTCGCCCTGCTGTTTCTCTGGATCCTCGACTTCCGGCTCGGCGTGATGAACAGCTTTCTCAACTCGATCGGCCTGCCATCACAACCGTTCTTTAGTTCACAGGAGTGGGCTATCCCCACGGTTGCGTTCATCAACGTCTGGCGCCACATGGGGTACACAGCGCTCTTGTTGTTCGCCGGTATCCAGACCATCCCGAAGTCTGTGAAGGAAGCCGCGCTCGTGGACGGATGTGGTGAGATCCAGCGGTTCTTCAAGGTCACGCTGCCGCTCCTACGACCCGTTTTCGCGGTGGTGCTCGTCATTACCGTCATCGGCTCGTTCCAGATCTACGACACCATCGATGTTACAACCGAAGGTGGACCGGTGAACGCCAGCCGAGTGATCTATGTCTACATCTTCGACCAGGCATTCGCCCGACGGAATTTTGGGTACGCCTCGGCGATGGCAGTCGCCCTGTTCGTGATCCTCGCCGCAGTCACCGTGATGCAGATGCGCCTGCTTCGAGCCAACGAGTCGGACTTAGCTTGAAGAGGCAGCCATGACCATGACCATGGACGCATCCGACCAGCAGATGGGGCCAGTTACCTCACCCCGGCGGCGCCCCCGGCGTCGGCCAAAGACCAGCGACATCGTGCTCTGGACGCTCGTCGCAATTCTCCTGATCCTCACCCTGTTCCCGTTTTACTGGTCGCTACGAACGGCGTTGTCGAGCAACAGGTCGCTACCGACGAACTCGACCAGCCTCCTGCCTGGAGAGTTCTCCATCGGCGGTTTCGAGCGAGCGCTCGGCCTTGCGTCGACGGAGGAGTCGCTCGCAGCCGGCGGCTCGGGTGCCGAGATCAACTTTCTGCAAGCCCTCATGAACTCGGCAATCGTCGCAACGATGGTCACCGTTGGTCAGGTGCTGTGCTGCTCGATGGCCGCCTATGCGTTTGCACGGCTGAGGTTCCCCGGTCGAGACAAGTTGTTCTTCGTCGTCCTGACGTCATTGATGATTCCGCCGATTTTTACGCTGTTACCGAACTTCATCTTCGTTCAGCAGCGCGGGTGGTTGAACACCTATCACGGCATTGCGGCACCAACGCTTCTGATGACGCCGTTTGCGATCTTCTTCATGCGTCAGTTCTTCCTGACTATTCCGCATGAGATCGAGGAGGCTGCGTCGATCGACGGTGCGGGCCGCTTTCGGACGTTCTTCCGGATCGTGCTGCCGATGTCGGCCTCGTCGGTAACGACCCTTGCCGTGCTCACGTTCATTACCCAGTGGAACGACTACCTTTGGCCAAAGCTCGTCGGGCAGGACGAGAGCGTTCGGGTGCTCACAGCTTCTCTCGGTAACTTTCGCTCTCAGACCCCTCAGGGGACCCCCGACTGGTCTGGATTGATGGCTGCCACGTGGGTCTCGATTATCCCGATCATCATCTTGCTGTTGCTCGTGGGCAAGCGGCTCGTCGACTCCATCCAGTTCTCCGGCATCAAGTGATCCCGATGACCGACCTATCCACATACAACGACCTGTTCGCCATCGGGGTACTTCGCGCCTCTACCAAAGCCGCTGTCGAACGTGCCGGACTTTGGCGGCAAGCGGCCCAGTTGCTCGACCGTATCGCTCGCTGTCAGACCTCATCACGTGCAGTGATTGAGGCCCCAGCGTTTTTGCAAATTCGTGAGTCACCGGCCTCGCCGGCGACTCGTCCAGATTTCCGCGACCACGTTGCGGGGAGGGTCACCGGTCCCGAACCGGCCTAAAAGGAGGAAAACATGAGGGGGAAGATTCCCGCACTTCTCACTGTTGCTGCGCTTACTATTGCGGCGTGCGGTGGGGATAATGACAGCAGCGAGCCAGCTGCCGACGAACCCGCGGCCGCCGATGAGGCGGCCTCCGATGAGCCGGCAGCTTCAGGTGACGCTGTGTCGATTCGCTACTCGCTATGGGACGCGAACCAGCTGCCCGGATACGAGTCGTGCGCCACTGCGTTTAACGATGCCAACCCGGGTATCAGCGTCGAGGTCGAGCAGCTTGGCTGGGACGACTACTGGACCGGCATCACGACCGGATTCGTGTCGGGCACGGCACCCGACGTGTTCACCAACCACCTCGCGCGTTACCCCGAGTTTGCCGAGACCGAGCAGATTCTGGCGCTGAACGACTACATTGACGCCGACAGCGTCGACACCTCGATCTACTTCCCGGGCCTCGTCAATCTGTGGGCGCGCCCTGACGGCAACCAGTACGGCCTGCCGAAGGACTGGGACACGATTGCGCTTACCGTGAACAACACCATGCTGGCTGACGCTGGCATCGACTCGGCCACCTTGACCAACCTCACCTGGAACCCGCAGGACGGCGGCACCTTCGAGGAGCTCATCGCTGCACTGTCGGTCGACGCCAACGGCGTCCGTGGTAACGAAGAGGGTTTCGACGCCTCCAATGTTGCCGTGTTCGGGTTCGGCCTGGTCGGTACAGGTGGTGGCAACGGTCAGACCGAGTGGAGCTGGCTCGCCGCATCTAACGGCTGGACGTTCATGGATCAGCCGTTCTGGGGTACCGAGTTCAACTACGACGACCCGGCATTCGTCGAGACCATTGACTGGATCAAGAGCGTGATCGCAAAGGGTTACGCCCCGCCATTTGAGGTCTTCTCGGCAACAGGTCACAATGACCTGTTCAAGGCCGGCCAGACGGCGACCACGTCGCTCGGTTCGTGGGAGATCGGCGACATTCTCGCAGCGGAGTTTGAGACCACGTTCTTCCCGACCCCAGTCGGTCCGACCGGCGACCGGTCGTCGATGTTTAACGGCCTTGCCGACTCCATCTCGGCCAGTACCGAGCATCCGGACGAGGCCTGGGAATGGGTCAAGTTCCTCGCCTCGGCCGATTGCCAGAACCTGGTTGCGGAAACAGCGGTCATCTTCCCGGCAATCCCAGAGGCGGCCGAGACGGTTAAGAACGTCCGTGCCGGCCAGGGCGTTGACGTGAGCGCCTTCACGGTCCACGTCGAGAACGGCACTACGTTCACGTTCCCGATCGCCGACTACGCGGCCGATCGCGACGCGATCATGGGTCCGGCAATGCAGGACATCTTCACTGGCGCCGACACTGCGTCGACGCTGGCCGATGCCAACGCTGAGGTCAACGACCTCTTCTGATCCTGTCATCAGGTTCTTCCAACTCGCGTTCAGTCTTCCGCGAGTTCCGAAGAAAGATGGGGTGGGGCTCAGGCCCCACCCCATCGGCCGTTTTCAGCCCTTCGACATCAGAGACCGAAATGGCTCAGATCACACCCGCTGCCGCGGGTCGCGGCGCCTGTCGACACTGGGCCGGTCTAATGGTGGGCTGAAGCACTGTGGATCGGGGCTTTTGCGTTAACGAGACAACCTGCGGTGCCAGGTTTGCGGCCGTCGATCAGCGGCGAAAGGCGTCGACCTTTGTGCGCAGGAAGATGTGGACTGCTGGGATGGCCAACAGTATTTCTCCGGTGTTCCATGTGAAGTGGGCGTCGACGCGATCAGCAGTGGTAATTCCTGGGAACCCGCAGATCATCTGCAGCTTCGGGCCTGCACTCAGGTCAAGCCAGCCGCCCTGCCCCACGATTCCGGGTAGACCCTGGGCGGTGACGTCGTCAAAGCCGAGGGCGTGAAGTTCTCGAGTGACCTGGATATACCGAACAAACATGTAGGTATGTTCGAGTGTGTGGGCAAATGCCCATGCGAAGAGCGCCCACCCCCAAAACCCTCGCATTCCCTTGGACATGAGGTAGACGACCGGGATCATTACCGACCAGTTCCACAGGAAATGGATCCACTCGGAGTTGGCGGGCGACAGTAAGCCGTTTGCCTGGCGGAGCGGCTCGTGAAGGATGTGCCGCTGCACCCACTGGGTGACGTGCTCGACCGTGTGAAGGCCTTGCAGCGTGACCAGAGCTCCGGCGACGGCTGCGGCGCGACCGAAGCAACGGGCATCGGAGCGCCACTTGATGGTGGCCGGAACAGCCATCACGATGAGCACGAGTGCCACCGCCTGCCACAGCACCCAGTTGAAGACGACTCGGCTGACGATTGCGCTTCCGAGGGCGAGCGAGCCGCTGACTGCGATGAGCCGCAGGTGCTCGCGGGGATGGAGGATGTCGAGTATCGGAAATGATCGTGACGTCGTGTGCTCGATGGGCTCAGGGGAGGGTGTGAAGGTCAGCGTCATGTGCGAGTCACCTCGTAGAGGGTGTTGGATGTTGGCGCGTCGATCGTCGTTGTGGCACCGTCGGGCCAGCGGATTTCGACGTACTCAGTGGTGCGATCACCCAGCCCGATGTGCAGGGTGGTGGGTGTCCCGGACAGGTAGCCGCCACCCGAGCGGACGGTTCGGACGAGATGCTGGTCGCCGGTGACGACGGTGACCGTCGCGCCGATGGCGTGCGTGTTGTCGGTATCGGGTTGCTTGAGGGCGAACTCGATCGCTGCGCCACCACACTTGCGGTTCTCGAATGCGATTGCGGGGGAGTCGAGATTGTTCACGACGATGTCGAGCCGCCCGTCGTTGTCGAGATCAACTAGTACTGATCCGCGTCCGCTCTCGAGTGCGTCGAGACCCCACGACTCCATACCGAAGGTGCCGTCGCCATGGTTCACGAATGTGATGTTTGGCTCAACAATCTCAGCGCCGTCGAGGTACGCAAAGGTCTCGGCGGCGATCATGCCGTTGACGACGTACAGGTCGAGGTCGGCGTCGTTGTCGAGGTCACCGAATCGTGCTGACCAGGCCCAGCCGGCTGAGTCGAGACCGGCGCGCTCCCCGGACTCCTTGAACGTGCCATCGCCCTGATTGACCTGGAGGACATTTCTAATCCGTTGGGTGTCGGCGGGGTTGTCGAGATCGTCCATCGTTGCCATCAGCGGCAACCACTCGGAAATGACCTCGAGGCTTGTCGACGCTGGTTTCATGTCGGTGGCGAAGATCTCGTCAACGCCGTCGGCATCGATGTCGCCGGCGTCGATGCTCATGGTATGGGCGGCCATGCGGTCGAACGGCTCGATCGGAACGAGGCTTCCGTTGCCTTGGTTGCTCCACGTCATGTCGTGCATGGCGAAGTCGTTGCCAACCATGACGTCAAGCAGGCCGTCGTGGTCAAGGTCGAGCAGCGCCGTCACCAGCGCCTGAGAGTCCTCGGCGAGACGCTCGGCCTCGAAGGAATCACCGGTATCGAGGTACTGGAAAACCCCAGCACCGTCGCTGAACAGGAACGTGCTTCGGAGTTGCTGATCGAGCTCGGCATCGTACGAACCTGTGACCAGGTCGAGGTCGCCGTCGAGATCGAGGTCGCCCCACGCCATTGAGTACGCCGGATTATTCACGCCTCGCACGAGGACCTGCTCAAACGATCGGTCGCCAAGGTTTCGGAACGCGGCGACGCCAGCACCCCGATGAGTGGTGACGATGTCGAGGCGACCGTCGGCGTCGATATCGACAAGTTGGATCGTTCTGGTGCTGCGGTCGTTCATTTGCTCGGCAGTGAATGTCCAGTCGCCTTCGTTCCAGAGGATGGTGTTCGGCCCTTCGAGATTGCCGAGCACGATGTCGGCCAACCCGTCGCCATCCAGATCGTCTGCGGCGACCCCCGACCCGTTGCTATCGAACAGCCGTGCCGGGGCGTCGCTGGCGCGGGTGGTGTGCGCGAGTTCATGCCGCACGAACACGTCGCCGGCACAGGAGCCGGGGACGAGGTCGGTCGCGGTCCAGGTCGCCAAGGCCGGTCCCGAGGTTGGTGCCGGGGCCACTGCCCCCGCCGAACCCACACCGCTTGACGAGACAACGACCCACAGCACGGCGGAGCCCAACAGGAGACAGCCGGCCACGAGCGCCATCTGTCGTTGCATCATCCTCCCCATCGGTTGCAAACCGGCTGTCAGAGCGGCCTTGCACTTGACATCGATCACTATGGACAATACGTTGTGTCAGCGCTGACGTCAACGCTGACGTAGCATTCGAGAAAAATCGTCAACGGTGTCTGCGGGGAAGCGCTAAACGCAGTCTGCCGGACGAAATGAGAAGGGTCGCGACGTAGGAAGCGACGAGACGACAAGGCGCAGGCGGCGCAAGGAAGAGAAGGTGGACGTGCCGGGTCGAGAAGTGCTCGCACATCTGACAGATGGAACGACGAGCGTGGTCGTGGTCGGTGACGGTGGGATGCCTGAGATCGCCTTCTGGGGCGCAGCGCTCGGCAGCGCAGATCTCGATCCAGCGTTGTTCGTCCGCCCCGTCGTCGGAGGTGGCCTCGACGTCGACCCTCCGGTGGGCCTCGTCACCGAGGCATCCGCCGGCTGGTTCGGTCGCCCCGGGATTGAGGCGTACCGCCAGGGTGGTCGCGACGCTGCTCCACGGTTCAGGGTCACATCGTGTGAGGCCGACAGCGCCCGGTTCGTCGTCGAGCTTGATGACGTCCACGCTGCGCTCCACCTCTCGGTCGAGCTGAGCCTCGACGATGCAGGAGTTCTGTCCGCTTCGGCATTGCTCCGGAACGACGGTTCCGACCCGCTTCATGTTGAAGCGCTTCGGATCAGCCTGCCTCTGCCCGAACGCGCCGGCGAGCTCCTCACCGTCGGCGGCCGTCACACGTTCGAGTTCCTCGAGCAGCGCACCCCTTGGGACCGAAGTTGCATCACCGTCGAGAACCGTCGCGGCAAGACTTCTCATGAGCGCCTCCCTGTGGTCGTCGCTGGCACTTCAGGCTTCGGAGAGCATCACGGCGAGGTCTGGGGCTGCCACCTCGGTTGGAGCGGCAACTATGAACTCGTGTGCGACGCAGTCACCGACGGTCGTCGGGTCATCCAAGCCGGCGAGTTGCTGCTCGCGGGTGAAATTGAGCTCGCACCAGGCGAGTACTACGCAACACCAGCGGTGCATGGTGTCACGTCGGCAACGGGCCTCAACGCCATGTCAACGGCATTCCATCGTCATTTGCGAGCACGTCCGGGTCACCCATCCGCCCCGCGGCCGGTTCACCTCAACACCTGGGAGGCCGTGTACTTCAACCATGATCTGCCCACTCTCCTGTCTCTGGCCGATGCAGCCGCCCGCGTTGGTGTCGAACTGTTCGTGCTGGACGACGGCTGGTTCGGAAGCCGTCGTGACGATCACCGGGGCCTTGGTGATTGGTGGGTGTCGCCCGACGCATGGCCGGGCGGTCTCGCTCCGTTGATCACTCATGTCCGTGGGCTGGGAATGGACTTCGGGATCTGGGTAGAACCCGAAATGGTCAACCCTGATTCCGATCTCTATCGCAAGCATCCGGACTGGGCGCTCGCCGATCAGCGTTACCCGCTTGTGCTTGGACGCAACCAGCTCGTACTCGATCTGGGTCGCGCCGAGGTGCGTGACTATCTGTTCGGCCATCTCGACGCGCTCTTACACGACCATGACATCGCCTACCTCAAGTGGGATCACAACCGTGACCTGGTCAGCCCCGTCTCGCTTGGTCGCGCCGGGGTTCACCGCCAGACTGTGGGTGTGTACGAACTCCTCGACCGGCTGCGCGCAGCCCATCCTGGCGTCATCATCGAGACCTGCGCGTCGGGTGGCGGTCGGGTCGACTTTGGAATCCTCGATCGAACCGACCGGGTGTGGGTCAGTGACTCGATCGACGCACTCGACCGGCTGTCGATCCAACGTGGCTTCTCACTGCTGTTCCCACCAGAGTTGATGGGTAGCCATATCGGCGCCCCCGTCACACACACCACTAAGCGCACCCATCGCCTCGGCTTCCGTGCGCTTGTCGCCCTCTTCGGTGCATTTGGGATTGAATGGAACCTGCTCGAGGCAAGCGACGACGACATCGACTATCTCGCTGAAATCGTCGAACTTCACAAGCGGTTTCGGCCGCTGCTGCACGGCGGCGAAGTGTTTCGAGCCGACCATCCCGATCCGTCGGTTCATGTTCATGGTGTCATCGCCGGCGACCGAGATGAAGCGCTACTCGCCGTCGTACGTATTGCTTCTTCGGCCACCCATCACACAGCGCCCATCCAGGTTCCGGGCCTTGACGACGACACGATGTATGAGCTCACGATGGTGACCGAGGTTGGCGAGCCACTCGGCCACGCGCGATGCCAGCCAGATTGGATTGATAGCAAGCTCGTAGCGACCGGTCGTCAGCTTCGCAACGTTGGGTTCGTTGCGCCACAGTTGTTCCCCGAAAACGGGATCCTCATCCATCTCCGAGCGGTGAGCCGGCATGGCTGAGCCGTCGGGCGACTTACCAACGTTCGACACGAGGGTCGACCCCTATCTCGGCACGACGGTACACGTGGTGAAGTCGCGCCAGTCGCGGCCCAATCTGCCGAGCCGTGGTTGCCCGTTCTGTGTTGGAGGTCTCGAGGCGCCGGAGCCTTATGAGGTGAAGGCGTTCCCTAATCGGTGGCCGGCGCTCGGCGAAGGCCGTTGCGAGGTCGTGTTGTACACGCCGGACCACGATGCGACGTTGGCCTCGATTGGCGTCGCTGGTGCCCGTCGAGTGATCGACCTGTGGGCAGAGCGAACCAAGCAGCTTCTGGCCCTCCCCGGAGTCGAGTTTGTGCTCGTGTTCGAGAACCGTGGTCCCGAGGTTGGCGCAACGATCGCCCACCCGCATGGCCAGATCTACGCCTTCGACCATGTCCCGAACCGGCCGCTTCGCCGGCTCGAGGCCGGCTGGCGCCCCGACCCCGCACCCGGTGACCGGTTGGTGATCGCTCGTCGAGGCTGGCGGGTGTGGATGCAAGAAGCGCCGGTCTACCCAATTGCGCTCAGCATCGCGCCTGATACTGAGATTGGCGACCTGCCGGGCGTCTCCGACGCGCAGCGTGACGCGCTGGCCGATGTGATCGTCGACCTGTTTGCGCGCCTTGACCGCCTGTACGGTCAGCCGCTGCCGTACATGATGTGGATCTACCAGGCACCTCGCTCCAGCACTGGCGAGGTGTCGCCCTGGCTCAACATCGAGATTGTCTCGCCGTGGCGATCAGCCGGTGTGCAGCGCTTCGTTGCTGCTGCAGAACTCGCTACCGAGGAGTACTTCAACCCGGTCGACCCGTCAGATGTCGCAACGCGGTTGCGGGAGCTGGCGTGACCGTGCACGTTCGGGCGCCCGGACGCGTCAACCTCATTGGGGACCACACCGACTACACCGGTGGTCTCGTCTTCCCGATCGCAATCGATCGTTGGACCGAGATCGAAGGCTCGACCTACGACCGGCTGCGCTTCGTGTCCGAGTACGAACCGGGCACGCTCGATCTCGCCGTCGGCGCCGCCATCGACCCGCACACCGAACCGGGGTGGGGAAGGCATGTTGCAGCCGTTGCGGCTGAGCTTGGGGCAACAACCGGCTTCGACGGCAGGGTGCGCACGACAATTCCCGTCGGCGCTGGCCTCTCGTCGAGTGCCGCTTTGGAACTCGCACTCGCGCTTGCGCTCGGCTTCGAGGGGAGTGCGGTGGAACTTGCCGAGCTTGGCCGCCGAGCCGAGCACGCCGCCACCGGCGTGCCAACCGGAATTATGGACCAGATCTGCATCGCCGCCGCCCACGAAGGTCACGCAACGCTGATCGATTGTCATGAGCTGTCGATCTCCCACGTGCCAGTACCGGACGACGTCGTCATCGTGGTGAGGTTCGTGGCCCATCGGACGCTCGAGGGCTCGGCGTACGCTGAGCGAGTCGCAGAGTGCGCGGCCGCGGAGGCGGTGATCGGGCCGTTGCGGTCGGCGTCCCTTGATGCGCTCGACCGGATTGACGACGAGGTTGTCCGTCGCCGGGCTCGCCATGTCATCACCGAGAACGCCCGCGTGGTCGCATTTACAGATGCCCTTAAGAGTGCTGATTACGCAGCAGCGGGCGAGATCATGATCGACGGTCACCGGAGCCTTAGTCAGGACTACTCGACGTCGACACCGCATATGGACGCTGTGGTGGCCGAGATGAGCGCCGATCCGACCGTGCACGGCGCTCGAATGACCGGTGGCGGCTTCGGCGGTTGCGTGGTTGCGTTGTGTCGCCCCGACACCACGATCGACGGCTGGCGAGTTCGCCCCGTTGGTGGTGCTGAGCGGCTGCACTGATCTCCTCAACTGGCGGCGACTCTGGTGGAAGTTGGTTGTCATCATCGTTGTCGGGACGGGATCGTGGTTCTTTATTGCGGCGAAGCGTCGAAATGATGAGGACGAAGAGGTCGAATGAGTTCATTAGTGCCACAAGTCATTACGAGGTGATGGTTGGTAACTGCCCCCAACCGCCTAAGGTGCAATTGTGACTGCTGAAGCGACATTGTTACGAGAACTCGACTCTGAGGTCGAGCGACTCTTAGAGCGTCACCTTGAACGAGCGAAAGAATGGTTCCCTCACGAATACGTGCCATACGAGCGTGGTCGTGAGCACACTGAAGGCGACTGGCAACAAGATGATGCCGACCTCGGCGGAGCCCAGATCGATGACGCCGTTCGATCATCGCTCATCGTCAACCTGCTGACTGAAGACAACCTTCCTTACTACTTCCGAACCGTTGAAGGCACCCTTGGCAAAGATGGCCCTTGGGGAGAATGGGTTCGTCGTTGGACCGCCGAAGAAGGCCGACACTCGATGGCGATCTACGGCTATCTCATGACAACTCGTGCAGTTGACCCCGTAGCCCTTGAACGCGACCGAATGGCGCAGGTCACGTCAGGAAAAATCCCTGAGCCGCCGTCAGTATGTGATGCGCTCGTCTACCTCTCGTTGCAGGAACTCGCCACCCGCATTGCGCACCGCACGACGGGAGCAATGATCGGCGACCCGGTCGGTCACGAGGTGATGTCACGTGTTGCTGCTGACGAAAACCTCCACCACCTCTTCTACCGAGATCTTGCTGCAGCTGCCTTCAAAGTCGCTCCAGACCAGATGATGGCCGCGGTCCTACGACAGGTGTCTGGGTTCGAGATGCCAGGTTTCGGTATCCGTGACTTCGCAACGCATGCTCGACGCATCGCATCAGCCGGCATTTACGACCTTGCCGTGCATCACAAACAGATTCTGGTGCCAGTCGTCCTTCACCAGTGGGCAGTCGACAAGATGTCTGGCCTGAGTGACGTGGGCAACAAAGCCCGGGAGGCACTAATGGTGCGACTCGACAAGAGTGCCCGCGTCGCTGATCGTTTACTTGAGCGCCGTTGCCATACGGCGATCGCTACTTCGTACTGAGCACGCAGCACTCCTAGAGCAACTGGAGTTCTGATGGCCGAACGAGACCCACGGCGCGAGGCACAATTCCCCGGGATTGAAAAGCGCACCGGTAAGCCAATGACGCACTGGTTCCAATTCATGGAGTCTCAGGTCGGCCGCAAATACGAAGAGCAGATGGAAACTCTTCATGATGAACAAGGGTTGACCCGGGCTCAAGCGAACGCCCTCATCATGTACATGAAGGGCTCGACATCATCTCGCAGAGTTGACACCCCGGCCGACTACGTGAAGGCACTTCCCGAGCCTCAACGCTCAACAGCGAAATCAATACTCGACACGATCGCATCGGCGTTCCCACAATTGGAACTCGTCATTGCGTGGAACCAGCCAATGTTCAGACAGGGCAAGCGCTACTTCTTCGGCATCAGTGCAGCGAAGAATCACCTTCTAGTTGCGCCCTTCAACTCAGATGTGCTCGAAGCACTCGAGGACCGACTTGTCGGCCTGAAGCGCAATAAAAAAACGGTTCAGGTACCGAACGATTGGGACGTCGACGCAGACCTACTCACCGAAATGGTGAAACTGCAGTTGGGCTGACAACGACCGGTTGTGTTCACCGCTGCTGTTGAGACCACGCCTCGTAGTCGAGTCGACGCTCCTCAGACAATGGAAAAAGCCCGCGTGGCGACTCGCCTGCCCGAACTCGTTCAATTGCGAAGGTCTCACGATGCTCTTGCTCTTGTGCCGCTGTCGCGATTTCTTCGGCGATCGCATGCGGAATTACCACAGCCCCATCAACGTCACCCACGATGATGTCACCGGGTTCAACAAACACTCCTGCGCAAGTGATCGGCTCGTCGTAGCTGAACGGCATATGACGCCTTCCCCATGTGGCGCCATGCGATGCCCGGTGGTATACCGGCCGACCAAGCTCTGCGATCGCTTCGGTATCTCGAAGGGCCCCATCAGTGATGATGCCTACCGCCCCGAGGTGGTATGCCCGCATTGCGTAGATGTCTCCGACCGTTCCAGCGTCAGGAAGATCTCGAGCCTCAATGACGATCACATCACCATCGTTGACGGCCTCGACGATGCTGCGTTGAGCATTCTGTCCCGCAGAAAATTCTGGTAGTCGGTCTTCACGCAAAGCCACATAGCGAAGAGTCCGAGCTCTCCCCACGAGGCGTTGCCCTGGGAGAAGAGGCCGCAGACCGTTCATATATGCGTTTTGGATACCACGGCCTTGTAATTGATGGGTGATCGTTGCGACCGCAAGTGAACTCAATTTGTTGCGCAGTTCTACGGTCAGCACGTTTGGAATATCGATGGAATTCACAGGATCCTTTCCGCGACAAGTCAACGAATGCAAACCCGACCCTAGTGAACGATCAAGAGGTTGTGGTGAGCAGGGTGTTATCACTCCACTCAACTCAGTTTGGTCATCCGCGACGTGTCGAGTTGCGAGCGCCTGCAGACTGCCCTTTGCGGTGGCCACCAGCCGAGCTACGGCGCTTGCCGGCGTTTGCGTTATTGCGATTGCGACCAGGTCCGTCTTGACGACCAGCGCCATCTTGACGACGGCCGTTGCGTTCACTTCGAGTGAACTCGCCACCATCGGCCCGACGTGAATCATTCCGACGACCGTCATTACGACGAGTCCTGTCATTCGAGTCACTCCGGCGCGATTCTGAGCGCTGCGCATCTTCACGAGGGTCCTGGTCACGATGCGGTTTACGAGAATCGCGCTTCGATGATGGGGCATCGCCTCGCGATGAGTCGCGACGCTTACCTGATGAATAGCCACCAGATTTCTTTGACTGGTTGCGCTGGCGAGACTTCGACGGTTGTGACCGCTCGCGTTCAACACGTGCAGGCGCGAGTGTTGCCGTTGGGTCACCGAATGAGGTGATCGATGCAACATCGGGATCAACGATCTCAACCTCGATGCCGACCTCGCGCTGCATGCGACGAGCGGCACGACGGCCATTTGGCTCGATGAGAGAAACGACGACACCACCTTGGCCGGCGCGGGCCGTGCGTCCTGAGCGGTGGATGTATGCCTTGTGATCTTCAGGTGGGTCGAAGTGAACGACTGAGGTCACATCGTCGACATGAATACCGCGAGCTGCCACATCAGTTGCGATGAGAGCATGAGCGCGATGCTCGGTGAATTCTGCGAGCGCGCGTGTGCGCTGGGGCTGGCTCTTTCCGCCGTGGATCGAAACAGCTTTGATGCCATCACGCTCAAGTTGCTTCGTGAGGCGGTCGGCGCCGTGTCGGGTGCGGCAGAACACAATTGTCGGCCACGCTGCAGCCACCGTCTCTGCGAGAAGGCTCACGCGCCCGTCACGAGCAACCGTCCAGAAACGATGATCCGCAATCGAGATGCTGTTGTGCTCAGGAACGACCTCGTGACGCACAGGATCGTTCTGATAGTGCTTCACAAGATGAGCAACATCGCCATCAAGAGTCGCGGAGAACAAGATCGTTTGAGTGCGCGAGGTTGCGGCATCAAGGATGCGACGAACTGCTGGCAAGAAGCCCATGTCAGCCATACGGTCTGCTTCGTCGATTACGACTCGCTCAATATCATCGAGGATGACCGAACCAGATTCCATGAGGTCTTCGAGGCGACCCGGGCATGCGACGAGAATGTCGGTGCCCTGCTTGAGTGAGTTCACCTGCTTTCCATACGCAACGCCGCCATACACCGTTGTGATCGAGGTACGGCGTGAGAGCGTTTCCATCTCGGTTGCGATCTGGTCGGCAAGTTCACGAGTTGGCGACAACACGAGGGCCTTCGGTCGACGTGAAGTGCCCTTTGATGTCATCGCAACAAGAGGAATTCCAAATGCAAGGGTTTTGCCCGACCCGGTAGGTGCAGCGCCGCAGACGTCATTGCCTTGAAGAATGTCTTCAATCGCAACGCGCTGGATCGCGAATGGCTCTTCAATGCCTCGGGCGGAAAGTGCTCGGCAAATGAAGTCAGGTACACCGAGGCTCTCAAAGGTGAGGGCGCGCGGTTCAGAATCGGTCAAGGTCATGGGGATGCTCCAAAGTGGTGGGCGCGGTTGTAAGTGATCAGCGCAATGCCGATTTAGTTCATATGGGGGAGGGATGGCTCACGATGATCGGAGGAACTACATCCCGTTCTGCGAACCCACCGACCGGAAGTCCCGATCAGCGCAAGGAACGGTAACAGCCAAATCGAGAAACCGTGCGAATGTCGGCAACCACGAGTGCGTGAATGCTGTCACCAAGTAAGCGGAATCGACTTTGGGGATCGATCGCTGATCGTCGGGCGCCAGGTCGGATCACCATCAAGTTGGAGGTTCGGAAACCGCTGGAACAGAGACGACAAGGTCGCCTTTGCCTCTAACCGTGCAAGGGCTGCGCCAAGACAGAAGTGGTGCCCAAACCCGAATGTGAGATGGGGATTTGGATTGCGGTCAAGAACGATGTCGTCGGGTGCATCGAATACGCGGTCGTCTCGGTTAGCAGCAAGGATGTTGAGGAACACCGATTGGCCTTCTCGCATCTCGACGCCTGCGTGGTCATGGTCTTCGACAACCGTTCGCATCATTGCTTTCGCCGGGGCCTCAAAACGAAGTAATTCTTCGACAGCGGTGTCAAGGTCGTCTCCTTCAAGAGAAGTGAACGCAGTACGTGCATCAGGGTCACGACACAGCGCGACCGTCGCCGATCCGAGCAGCGAAGCCGTCGTGTCATGTCCGGCGAAGAGCAACAGCGAGCACGCTCCAAGAAGTTCGATTTGCGTGAGGCCGTCGATTTCGTTTTCCTCGGCGAGCAGCAGAGACAACAGGTTGTCCTCAGGCTCAGAGCGGTATCGGTCAAAGAGTGGTTGCAGCCGCCCCTCGAGCTCCGCGCCGGCCTAGCGGGCGACCTCGTCGTAGTCGTCTCGACCGACCGCCCCAAAGACCACGACCCCAAACTTTTCTGACCAATCTGCGAGCCAGTCACGTTCATCAATCGGCACGCCGAACAACTCGGCGATCACCGCTGCAGGAAGTGGATGGGTGAGCAATTCGACAAGGTCACCGCCTGACGAAGCCGCCATGTTGTTGAGCAGATCATCGACGATCTGTTGCACACGATCCTCCAGTGCGTTGACAGACCGTGGAGTGAACGACCGAGCAAGAGGTCCGCGGAGCCGGGTGTGTTCTGGGGGCTCGTGGAAGAGCATCCAACCGTCTAAAAGGTCGATCGCCATCGACAGCGCCTCTGCTCGAGGTCCACTAAGGCGTTCCCTGAAACCCGACATGCGTTCGGTCGACAAACGAGAGTCGCGAAACGCCGCATTGAGCTCAGGGTGACCCATGACGATCCACGCTCGGTGTCGATCACTCCACTGGATTGGACCCTCATCGCGAAACTCTCGGAAATAGCCATGAGGGTCATCAATCGCGCGTGGGTCGAGCAGGTTGATATCACTCATGTGCGTCACCTCAAGCGCGACGGAGCCATACGCATTCCACCGTCAATACGCATGTCAGAGCCGTTCAGCATCGTGTTCGAGATGATGTGAGCGCACAATTGTGCGTACTCAGGGCCGTTACCGAACCTCGGCGGGAACGGAGTTGTTGCCGCCATCTGTTCGGCGTATTCGTCGGGCATGCCCTCAACAAGCGGTGTATCAAATGAGCCAGGTGAAATTGAAACAGCACGGATACCCCAAGGAGCGAGATCACGGGCGAGTGGCAATGTCATGCCGAGCACCCCACCTTTTGAGGCCGAATATGAGACACCGCCATCAACCCCATCGGTCGCAGCGATCGAGGCCGTTGTCACGATGACACCCCGTTCGCCGTCGGGGCCGACTGGGTCAAGATCGTGCATTGCCCACGCAGCAAGGCGAGCGATGTTGAACACCCCGATGAGATTGATGTTGACAATGCGCTCAAATTCATCGAGAGGGTGAGGGCCATTGCGGCCAATGACTTTCTTCCCCGCGCCAACTCCAGCGCAGGCGACTGCGATTCGCGGAGGGCCGAGTTGCTCAACGAGATGGGCAAACGCGGTCTCTAACGATTCGGCAGATGCAACGTCAGATTCTGCAAACACCCCACCTATTTCTTCAGCAACCTCTGCACCTTTCGCGGCGTCACGATCGAGTACTCCGACTCGAGCGCCAAGTGAAGAGAGGTGGCGCGCGGTGGCGGCTCCGAGGCCAGATGCTCCACCCGTGATGAACACTGTGTTTCCTGCGATCTCCATCCCTCAACCCTAGAGAGCCCGATCAGATCGGCAGTTACTGGCGGTGTGACTCCGCTCGCTCCTTCAACCCCAATAATTGTCGGCGCAACATGACGCCATCACCCGGACCGAGAGTTGATTTCAGCAACGGGGCGCCAAAAGGAACTTGAAGTGCCGATCTCACTCGTGAGATCAATCGAGTGCCGTCAGTCGTGTCGTGAAGCACGTATGCAAGGGTGAATTTGAATCGAGTTGAGTCTCTGCGGGTTTGAAGTGACATAACGAGATGGTGCGGAGCATCGAGGTGGGTGACGACAAAACTGATCGGCCCGCCAGGAATGATGTCTCCAACCGATGAGACGGCCCATTCAGGGTGCAGTTGTGTTGCACTTTTGCGACCGAAATTATCGATGATGTCGTAGCTGTACCAGCCGGCCCGGCCGAGACCGAGTTGGGCAATCCAGGGAAAGACGTCTGTCGTTGGCGCATCGATCGAGATTGACCTAGTTGCGCTGAACGCCGGTTGTGAAACGAGTTCGTCTCCGGGCAGTTCGAGTTCGACTTCCTCAGGGGCTGAACCCCAATTCTCGAGGATCACGCCGACCGTCTCTTCCAAATCACGGCAGAGACCCACGCTGCGGTAATTCCCCGCAACGTCCATGCCAGGGTTCGAACAAGATCTGCTTTCATCAAGCGATCGTGCACCTCAGGAATGAATCCATTTGCAAGATCTGCGTGTGCCGGTGCGGAAAAAAACCCGCTCACCACGAGAACAACACCCATTGCGATTCCACCGATGACAAGTGGTGGAAGCAGGGCCTGATCGCGTTCACGCCACGCCCAGATGAGCAACAACAATGCGGTCGCACCCTCGACACCCCACGGAACCAGCAGCAGTTTGCCAATGCGGTCAACATGGGAGGCTTGGAACTCGACATACGTGTCAACCCCGACGCTGGCAAACAATGGGTAGTGGACTGTGTGAATTGTCCAAATCAACCCGACCATGAACCAGGTCGACATGAGGTGAAGGCCGCTGAGGGCGGCGGGTGGGGTTCGTTGCACGAAGCAAAACCTAGAGCGGGAGCGAATCTCGTGCATGACGTTGCGCCGACATGAAATATCGTTGCGTGTATGAGCGCGCTTGAGACGGTGAACACATTTATGAGGTGCATTGAGTCAAAGGACATTGACGCAGCAGTTGCTCTTCTCGCCGATGACGTCTCGTACGAAAATATGCCGATCGATCCCATCGTTGGGCGCGAGGCAGTTCGCCAGGTGCTTGATGGATTTCTTCAACCCGCACAGGAGGTCGATTGGCGTGTTGACCGCGAATGGCAGATCGGTGGCGCGGTGATCAACGAGCGGGTCGACCGATTCAAGATCGGTGACGGGTGGCTCGAGTTGCCGGTTGCCGGTTTCTTCGAAGTGGCGGATGGACAGATAACTCTTTGGCGCGATTACTTCGACATGGGTTCGTATATGTCGCAACTGTCGTCGCTCACCTCATGATGAGACGACCTCACCCTCGTTGTCGATTATCAGAGCTTGTGATGATCAATGGCTGTTGACGTCGACCTCCACGAACGTGTTCGCTCGCTGCTTGCAGGGGACATGGCAATAACGGAGCGTGCAATGTTCGGAGGGGTGGCATTTATGTGTTCGGGCAACATGGCGGTGGGAATTGTCGACGATCGATTGATGGTGCGAGTTGGACGAGAGCATTGGGAGGCGGCGCTGGGTGAGCCTCATGTGGCCGAAATGGATTTCACGGGCCGATCGATGAAGGGATTTATTTACGTCATGCCAGAAGGGCTTGTCGATGAGGGGTTGACGAAATGGGTCGATGCCGGCCTGCGATTCGCGTCCTCGATGCCACCGAAGTAGTCAGAGACCTCACCATGGGATGCCGTAAGGTCTGTCTGTGACGTACGTGGTCGTCGCCGAAAAATTGTCCCGGGGCGAGCTCATCCTGCTCGACGGTGCAACAGGTACCGAGCTGGAACGGCGCGGTGTACCAATGAACCCGAATGCGTGGTGCGGGCCATCAGTCGCTGAGCACAGTGACGTGCTGTATGACATTCATCTCGATTATCTCAAGCTTGGTTGCGACATCATTACAGCGAACACCTTTGCGAGCGGGCCGGGAATGCTGCGGGCTGCCGGTATCGAGGACGAACATGGTGCGCTTATCGAACAGGCAGTCACCGTTGCGAGAGCTGCGACCGCTGAGTGCAACCGAGAGGGCATGACTGCCGTCGCAGGGTCGATGTCGCACATGATTCCGGTGCTCGCCGGAACCGATGCAGTTGACCCATCTCTTGGGGACGTGCCTGAAGCATTTGAGGACGACTGCATGCGACACGCCAATGCGCTCAATACAGCCGGTGTCGACATGATTTTGCTCGAAATGATGTACCACCCCAAGCGTGCGGCGATTGCGGCCGCTGCTGCATGCTCAACTGGCCTGCCGATTTGGTTTGGTCTCAGCGTTCGGGAGGGATCGCACGGTGGCCCAATCCTGTTTGACCAACATTCAGAGCGGTCGCTCAGTGAACTATTTCCGCTACTCGACGAACGAGTCGATGCGGTCAGCATCATGCACTCGCGTGCCGACCTTGTTGAACCCGCTATCAAAGAATTACGTATCCACTGGCGGGGGCCAATCTGCGTGTACCCAGACAGCGGCCACTTCGAAATGCCGAAGTGGAACTTCAATGACGTCATGAGTCCTCAAGCCTTCAGCGAATACGGGAGGCGCTGGCGTGAACTTGGCTGTGTTGCGGTCGGCGGCTGTTGTGGCTTAGGTCCATCTCATCTCGCCGAGTTTGCGTCGTCGATGCGTCACAGATAGCGCATCAACGTTTACCGGTTGAAGTACCGTCATTCGAGATGGCTCAATCCAACCGATTGCCAAATTCGCCGCTGCTTGTTGGCACCATTGCGATGGGAGGATGGCTCGTCTTTATCCTCGTTCGCCTCTTGCGACTCGCCGACGGCGACGTTGGCTATTTCGTGCTCGCAGGTACCGAATTCACAGATGCTTCTGCGGGATTGCCGTTACTTGATGGCGCTGGGTACGACGGCCAATTCTTTCATCGGCTTGCGGTGAACCCATTTGATGCCGGCGATCGTGTTGCGGGAACTGTTCTTGATTCATCGTGGCGGGCAGCGCGTATTGGCTACCCATTACTTGCTTGGATCGTCGGGTTGTCTGGCGTCCCGGCCAGCTGGGCTCTTGTCATCGTCAACCTCGCCGCAGTCACTGCACTCGGTTTCCTCGGGGGTCGGATCGCCCGATCTGCAGGAAGGGACGCGATGTGGGGACTGCTCTTGCCGTTGTATTACGGCTTTGCTTTTTCCATTGCGCGAGATCTCTCGGAGGTAGTTGCGACAACCGCCCTAGTAGGGGGTGTGGCACTCGGAATGAATCGGCGACATGTTGTTGCCGGGTTCTGCTTTTCGTTAGCGGTGTTGTCACGAGAGACGATGGTTGCGGCAGTTTTCGCGATTGGGCTCGTTGAACTTGGGGGGATCATTCGCCGCCGTAGATCTCTCGGTTCGGTGGATGCCGTTTGGGTTCTGCCGCTGATGTTCTTTTCGTTGTGGCAACTCGTTGTCGCATTGCTTTGGGATCGCAGTTTGTCTGACGTTGGAGGCGGCACTGGAAGCCTCAGAATTCCTGGGGCAGCGCTCCTAGAGCAGCTACCGATTGTGTTTTCCGCCAGTTATGTAGGCGATGCCACGCTCAACATCGTGCACGCTGTCGAGGTTTGCGTATTGCTCGCTGTCGTGCTTGTTGCAGTGATTGCGTGTTTCCGATCTGGTCAGCCGCGAATTCTTACCTCAGCGTTTGTTGGGCTTGCCGCAATGATGTTGACCGTTGACGTCCCAATCGGAATCTGGACTGACCGTAATGACCTGCGGATGTTCGCGGGCGTCTACGCCCTCGCGGTCATCATTCTGCTTCGAACAAAAATGCGTCTCCACCTTCTCGCGTGCATCGTTGCAGTCTGTACCGGAGCTGCTGCACTGTCATTCGTTGTTGGCGCGTGATGAAGCTCTGACAGCGAGTAACACCTTGCAGATGATTACGTTTCGAACGTGACTCAGACCGTGGCTCAAGAGCCCAAACGTTCCACCAACCCGTGGTTGACGTTTTGGCTCTGTGGCACCGCAACATTCATTGGCACGCTCGACTTTTCGGTCGTCAACGTTGCGTTCATCGAAATTGAACGCGCCTTCCTAGGTGTCTCACGGGCGACGATCTCGTGGACGGTGACCGCGTACAGCATCTTCTACGGTTCGCTGCTCATCGTGTCCGGCCGCACCGCTGATCGCATCGGTCGCAAGCGAGTGTTCTCTGCAGGGGTGTCGGTATTTCTACTGGGGTCGGTGGTCTGCGCATTTGCCCCGAGCATCGCAGTACTCATCATTGGCCGAGCCGCCCAAGGAATGGGCGCAGCGATGCTGACTCCGTCCGCGCTCGGAATGATGATTGCCGCATTCCCTCCTGAGCGAAGAAGCCAGATGGTCGCCTGGAATACCGCGATGGCAGCTCTCGGCGTTGCGACTGGCCCCACATTTGGAGCGCTGCTGATTGGAGCATTCGATTGGCGAGCGGCATTCTGGGTGAACATCCCGATCTGTCTTGGCGTGCTCGTACTCGTTCGCCGAGTACACGCACCGCCTCCGGTTGATCGAGGCCCGGTACCAGACGTGGTTGCTGCGATGCTGCTGACCGTCGCAGTCGGTGCAACGGTGTGGGGAATCGCCGAGACCGAAGTCGTTGGGGTGACTGACATCAAGGTGTGGGGAGCATTGCTGATTGCTGTCGTGTTTGCTGGCTTCGTTGTACATCGAACTCGAACACGTGAGTTTCCGTTACTGCCCCGAGTGATGTTCCGAAACCGTTCGATGAACCTCGCCAACATTGCAATGGTGATCTGGGGTGGGGCATTTTCAGGCAACATTTTGAACAACGTGCTCTTTCTTCGAACCGAATGGAAGTACGGAATTGTTGCTGCCGGGCTGCTCTCAGTGTTGTCGCCGATCACGGTCGCTTCGACATCGTTTATCGTCGGCCGAAATATGTCTCGGCTCGGTCTCCGCAATCTGTTGATATTCGGTTCGGTATGTTTCCTTTGCTGTCAACTCGGGTTCTTGTTTCTTGTCGATTCGACACGAGCACCGTGGTCAATCTGGCTACCGCTGATGTTCTTGCTCGGAATAGGAATTGGGTGCGCATCACCAGCGATTGCTGCGTCAGCAGTACAACATGCGCCACCTGAGCAACTTGCGCTTGCCGGTGCGTTGAACAGCACGTGTCGACAAATCGGTGCTGCGCTTGGAGTTGCAGTACTCGTTGCAGTTCAACTCACCTCCGAAGGGCTCGGAAGTTTCCGGGCGGGATGGGTGACGATGGCCGTGTTCGCAGCGGTGAGCGGAGCGATTTCTGTGTGGCAACCTCGTCAGCGTCTTGAGGTCGCCGCAGCATGACCTAACGTCGGATTATGGGCTCGACACCGACCATCTTCCTCGCCCGTTCGTTCATCACCATGGACGACGCCGTACCACGAGCGTCTGCCGTGGCTGTTGAAGATGGAGTCATCGTCGCCGTTGGTGAGCTCAATGATGTCGTAGACGCCGTTGGTCCGAACCACACGATTGACGAGACCTTCGCTGAGCACACGGTGATCACAGGATTCATCGATCAACACCTTCATCCGTTTCTTGCCGCGAGCACGTTGACGACCGAGATCATCGCTCCAGAAGATTGGGTGCTCCCAGAGCGTGTTCATCCGGCCGCATCGACCCCAGTGGAATTCGATGAGCGGTTGGTGGCAGCGCACGACCGTCTAGATGATGGGGAGTGGCTGTTCTCGTGGGGTTATCACTCGCTATGGCACGGCGATCTCAGTCGACAGCGCCTCGATGCTCTTGTCGGCGATCGGCCATGCGCAATCTGGCAGCGGTCGGTGCATGAGTGGTACATCAATTCCGCGGCTACTGAAGCGCTCGGAATTACCCCTGAACTCATGTCAGGTTGGGGTCTCGCAAGTGAACAACTTGATGTTGATCGCGGCCACTATTGGGAAAACGGATGGATGCTTGCCCTTGGCCGTTACCTCATGCCGGTGTTTCTCACCGAAGAACGAATGAGGGTTGGGCTTCACCAGCTCATCGAGTACCTCCATATGAATGGGGTAACGGCGATTAATGAGCCGGGCATCTACTGGGCGATCGAACCATGGGATATGTACCAAGAAATCCTTGGAGCCGAAGATGTGCCGTTCTACTCAACCTTCATGGTGGAAGGACGAACGCAGCCGGTGCGACGTGTCGAGGGTGAGGCAGCATTGAACGAATCGAAAACGCGTATCGCTGAGGCGGGTACGACTGACAAAGTTGCGATGCTCGACCGCCATGTAAAGCTGTTCTGCGACGGTGCGATCGTCAGCCAACTCATGCAGATGGCCGAGCCGTATCTCGACGAACATGGGCGACCAGACCCTCACCACCATGGCGAATGGATGATGGAACCAGAAGATCTCCGGAAGGCATTCGACACCTACTGGGATGATGATTGGCAGATCCACATTCATGTCAACGGCGACCTTGGTCTCGAAGTGTTGGTCGAAATCATCGAAGACGCGCAACGCCGCCACCCTCGTGACGACCACCGCACGGTCATCGTGCACTTCGCAAACTCAACTGAAGCACTCATCGACCGGATTGCAGCGACCGGTTCAATCGTTTCGGCGAACCCGTATTATCCGGTCGGCTTCGCCGATCGATATGGGGCGTGGGGTCTCGGCCCAGAGCGAGCCGACAACATGGTTCGCGCCGCATCGGTCTTGCAACGAGACATCCCATTCTCGTATCACTCCGATTTGCCGATCTGTGCGAGCGACCCATTGGCGATGGCTTCGTGGGGGGTGAATCGCATTACTGAGTCGGGTCGAGTTGCTGCTCCGGAGCAACGCATCTCGGTGCATGACGCCTTAAGGGCAATCACGATTGAAAGCGCCTTTTCTTGGCGTCGAGAACATGACCTCGGTTCGATCAGCATTGGGAAGAAGGCGAACTTCACCGTGCTCGCTGATGACCCCTACGAGGTCGACAACCTCGACATGGCTGGAATTCGTGTGCTCGGCACAGTCTTCGCTGGCAAGTGGTACCCGGTGCCCACTGATCGTGCCGATCGGCGCGTTGCAGGGCACCGAGGAGCAGACGTTGTCAGCTTGTTCGAGCACGGTGCATGTAGCTCACCCGGGCATCTATGCGGCTGCGAGGTTGCGGAATACCTCGCAGGAGTATTTACGCGGTTGCCCGCCTAGCGGGTTTTGCTCCCGTTGGTGCTGTGAACTTCGTGAAGAACGGAATGGCCTGATGGGCGATTGGGCCGATCGCAACCGCGAACAGCACGGTTCCGATACCGATTGAGCCACCGAGGATGATGCCGCTCACAAGCACGATCGCTTCGATAATCGTCCGCACTACTCGAACCGAGTGCCCGCGGGCAGCGAGGCCTGTCATCAAACCATCGCGTGGGCCAGACCCAAAGCGAGCGCCGAGATAGAACCCGGTTGCAACACCGTTGACGAAGATGCCAACAACGAGAAAGCCAATCCGGAGGGTCATTGATGACAGCGACTCAGGCAAGACCCACAGTGAGAGGTCGACCCAAACGCCGACAAGCACTGCATTCGCAAGTGTTCCGATGCCGGGTCGCTCGCGAATTGGAATCCAGAGCAACACCACAGCGAAACTTGTCGCAACGATCACGGTGCCAAGCGACCAGCCGATTTGCTGAGAAACACCTTGATGGAACACATCCCACGGAGCGAGACCGAGATCGGCGCGTACGACAAGGCCGAGACTAAACCCGAAAAACGCAAGCCCTGCCATCAAGAAGAACCAGCGTCGAAAGAGCACGGGACGAGGCTATGAGCCGAAGTGAGCGATACCTCTACGCAAGCGCGAGGGCCTGCGCGACGTCAGTGATGACGGCTTCTTTCTCATCGAGCGGCGGCAACAGAATGATCTGGTCGAGTCCGGCGTCTTCGAGCTCGCCAATTTTCTTCTGTAACTCACTCGCAGTTCCGACGAGGCAGGTCCTGTCAATGAGTTCAGGCGTCACGAAGCGTTCCTCTTCGGGGACCACCCAGCAGTTGTGGCCGAGGTGAGTTCGTAGGTGACGACGCTCAGGCGGGGTCTTTTCAAGTTCGGTCACATAGTCGCCCCAGATATCTGACAAATATTCAGGGGGACGGCGACCGAACTGCTGAACTTGCTCATAGGAATAATGGAGGCTTGAAATTGCAAACGCTCCGGTCTGACGCCGAACCCGTTCGCTATCGAGCGACTCGCCGTCTTCAAGAACCAGCACAGTCGTCAACGTCGTGATCGGGAAGGTCTCACGGTCGATGTGGCGACCAACCTCATCGGCGGCTTGTTCGAGGCGTTGACGGGCATATTGAACGGCTGCCGGTTGAGGAGGGACTGAGGTGACGAGTCCATCACCGTGAAGCGCTGCCAGACGCATTGCTTTCGGGCCGAACGCCGACACCCACATCGGGATCCGCGGCTCGAATCGAACAAAACCGCTGTCAGGCATGAGGTGTCGTGTTGGAGCCGTTCGTCCTCTGAACTCAAACTCAACCTCGTTGCCGTCGAGGAAGTTGCGAAGGTCACTGAGATATCGATCGAACTCTGCAATGCGCATTGGTGGGTGGCCCATGATTCGCATTGCGGTATTTCCAGTGCCGATTCCGCAGAAGACTCGACCAGGAGCAATCTCGTTAATCGTTGCGTGAGCGGCAGCGGTGATCGGAGCGGGACGCGTCGGAGCGACAGCAACACCGGTACCTAACTTCATCGTGGTCGTTGCGGTCGCAGCAAGAGCCATAAAGGCATAGACATCCGACCAAATCATCTGGCTGTCAGCGGCCCACATATGTGAGTAGCCAAGCCGCTCGGCAAGCTGAACGTAACCAATATCGGACGGTCGTGATGCGACGCAGATGCCAAATTCCATGTGTCGATTGTGGTGAACTCCGATCCCTTTCTCCGAGTCGGTCGTCAAGTTGATACTGCCGTTGTCAATATTGGAAACGAACAATTCGTCTCGGCGTATTGTCGGACTCACCATCGCGAGAACGGGGTTATTACGGTCAGTGCGATGGAACAGTCGCCGTCATTCCCTCTGCAAGAGATGCTGGGTTTCACCATCGACAAAGCCGATGGCTCAGCAACTGCGACGTTGGTGGCTGACGAACGCCATCTCAACCCCCACGGGATGCTCCATGGCGGAATTCCCTTCACCATGCTCGACACAGCGATGGGGGCAGCGGTGATGACCGTCGTCCCTGAAGGCTTCTGGTGCACCACAGTTGATATTCACACCCGGTTCCTTCGCCCCTGTGGGCTCGGGGACATCACCGCAACTGCGACCGTGCGCCGTGCCGGTCGACGGGTGGTTCACGTAGACGCAGTTGTCACTGACGCCGAGGGTCGCGAGGTCGTGAGTGCAGCGGGGACGTTCGCCGTGATTGAAATTCCTTCCGAATAGCCACCCTCCCTGAGCATTCTTGCCACAAGTCGGCCAGTAACAGTCTTTCGAGCATCGAAGGACAAACTGGATGCATGAACGCAGCGAACAGCACTCAACAGGTTGCAATCATCACCGGAGGTGGCGGCGGTATCGGACGAGCGGCTGCAGAACGTTTCCTCCACGAGGGGTGGTCGGTCGTCGTGGGTGACCTCAACGAAGAACGGGGCGCAACGTTGCTGTCAGAAATCGATGCCGGGGACCGGCTTGCATTTCTTCCAGTAGACGTCGCTGAAGAAACAGACGTTGCGGCGCTCGTTGAACTCACAATGAACCGGTACGGCCGTGTCGACTCAATGGTGAACAATGCAGGAGTTGGTGGAGCCTTTGGCCCGATTACCGAACAAGAGGTCGAAGAGTGGGACGCGACATTTGCAATCAACATGCGCTCAGTCTTTCTCGGCACCAAACATGCCGCCCGGGCAATGATCGGGCTCGGCAATGGCGGCACCATCGTCAACACCGCCAGCGTTGCCGGTATGTCGGGTGGCGGAGGCCCGCAGGCGTATTCGGCAACGAAGTCTGGTGTGATCTCGCTGACCATGACGACAGCGGCTGAACTTGCTGAACATCGAATTCGTGTCAATGCAGTGTGCCCGGGAGCGATTTACACCGAGTTGCTCACTCGAGGTAAGCCCGAACGAACCGACTCATGGCGTGCAGAGATTCAGCCGTGGCCAGATCGCGGCGACGCAACTGCGATTGCGGACGTGATGTATTGGCTCTCCACCAATGAGTCACGCTTTGTAACCGGACAATGCGTCGTCGCCGACGGCGGCCTTTTGGCAGCTGCGCCACGCCTCATTGATCACGAGTTCAAGAACATGAAAACCATGTCCGGTATTGCTTATGGCAACACGGGTAGGGCTCCCGAGGTTCGCCGGTTCGTTGACGGCGAATAGAGCGTGTGAACATCTAGACCTATGAGTGCTCAAGACACAATTTCAGCAATCGCGCAGAAGACCGGCGACATTGGTGCCGCCTTCTACTTCACTCCAGAGACGACAGGCCGAGGCAAAGAGTTTGGCCTCGGCGGTTTCTACTTCTATGTCATCGGTCGCGGCGGTGTACTCGGAGATGTCGAGCCGGCGGTCGTGCACTCTGCCTTCGGGTACTTCAACCCAGGAATGATCGAAAAGCTGTGGAATGGCGCTCGTGAGAAAATTGCCCCACGCGATGCCGCTCGTGAATACATTGCGTGTGCCCACGCACACGGCCGTGCGCATTTAAGCGGAATTGATGGCCTCGATGCATACGTCGCAGCGGTACAGAAAATCTTCGACGCCATCGACGATTCATCGTTCGCTCTGTTTGCCGGTCTGAAAGCAGAGCCAGTTCCGAGTGATGCCCCAGCGGCGGCCTTCCATCAGGCAATGGTGCTTCGTGAACTTCGCGGAAGCGCTCACCTCACTGCCATTGCCGCAGTCGGCTTGCCGTCAGTCGTCGCTCACGCGATCAAGCGCCCAAATGATGTCGCGACGTTTGGTTGGGCTGAGGGTGAAGTTGCTGAGCCAACCGCTGACGACATTGCGAAACGGGATCGCGCCGAGGAAATGACGAACGAGATCCTGGAATCTGCATTCGCGGTCCTGACTGACGATGAGTCAGCAGCTCTTATCGCTGGAACGAATGCAATGCACGCCGCGCTGACAGGCGCTGGCTGAGCCTGGCGCAGTCGGGGCTACGCCCCGAGTACCGCCCAGCAACCAATTGTTGTTTCGATCGTTTCGCCTGGGGCGGTGTAAAACGCAGCACCATCATCACGAATCGCGAGCGAGTGGACATCGGCAGTAACAAGATCGCCGGCATCTACCCGGCTGATTCGGATACCGACGCCGCCTAACTCGTAACTACTGCTTGTTGTCAGCACTGGACTCTCGAGTGGAGTTGGATCAATGATGCTGAGCAGGAGGTCAACGTCGACTGGCTTGCTGGTCATGCCGCCGCGTACGACGTTGTCGCTCGGCGCCATGAGTTCGATGCCGGTCCCTGAGACATATGCGTGCAAATTCCCGGCATCGAGATGAATCGCTTCGCCCGGTTGTAACTGAACGAGGTTAAGTAGGAGCGCAACAGCAACACTTGGCTCGTGTGGGTACATCTCATTGAGTTGAACGATGAGTTGAGCTTCTTTGGTTGTCGACGCTGCGCATGCCTTGACAATTGAAGGGATGTCGATTCGAGAGTGGTATGCATCAGTGATGACCGATTTCGGGCCTTGAGCGAGCAACTGCTGTGCGAGGTCAACTAGACCGAGATCGGTCAACAACTCAACGCTGTGAGCAATTGGTCGAACACCACAGAGAGCAGTGAACTCGGTGAGCGCAATGAGTAACTCAGGCTTCGGGTTGGGGTCAGAAAAGTAACCCTGTTCGAAACCGTGCTTGGCTTGGTGCGAGTTGGGGTGGGTTTGTAACGAGAGTGGACGCTCTGCAGAAAGAAGCTTCAGCAGGTACGGAAGTTCCCCTGTCTGCGCAGCAAGTGATGATCCGTCAGCAAATGTCGATGGCCCATTCGGATGAGTTCCAAGCCAATACTCAGCCCATGGTTGGCCATCTGGCTCTTGGCCGAGGAATTGAGGAATGGCATCAGTCGTACCCCATGGGTAGTGCTGCACTACGCCGGTGATCGGCCTCATGGGCTGAACGATACTGCCGCAGTAACTCGCATCGATGAACAGCCGATTCTCAGAACAGCCTGAGTTCGTCGGGTGCAAGTCCACGCAGCGCGTCGTAATCGACTTCGACACATCGATACCCACGCGACTCCGCGAGCACTCGAGCCTGAGGCTTGATGACTTGCGCAACGAACATGCCGCGAACCTCTCCCAACGATGAGTCAAGGTGCAGGCGTTCGATGTAGCGACTGAGCTGCTCGACTCCATCGATCTCTCCTCGCCGTTTCACCTCAATGGCGACGACACCGTCATCGGCATCTCGGCACACAAGGTCGACCGGTCCGATTGCGGTCGGGTACTCACGTCGAACGAGCCGCAACCCATCTTCCATGACCTCGGGTGCAGCAGCGAGAAGTTCTTGTAAGTGAGCTTCGACACCGTCTTTCGTCAGCCCGGGGTCATCCCCAAACTCATGAGAAAGTTCTTCGAAGACTTCGTGCAAGTTGATGGTGAGAGTCTCACCCTTTGGGTTGGTCACAACCCAGTGGTCGCCGTTGTCGGCCAGGGTGTTCGGTGAATTCATCCAGTTGAGAGGCTTATATGCGCCACCATCGGCATGAATCGCAACACAGCCGTCTGCTTTCACCATGATGAGCCGCACAGCCTCGGGAAGATGCGCCGAGAGTCGGCCGGCATAGTCAACGGAGCAACGAGCAATAAGAATTCGCACGAGACGAAACTAGACGCTGGTTCAGCGTCGGGAGCGTTCCACGTGGGCACGCATGCGCTTTTGGATGAGTTCCCGGCGCTCTTGCAGTTCTCGGTAAGTGAGGCGGTCAGTTGACAGATCAACGCCGAACCCGGCCTTCACGCTGTCGAGATTGACCTGCATACGAGCCGCATCGATACCAATTTCTGTCATCAATCGTTCTCCGTGACGCTGCGCAAACATCATTGAGATATTCGCGACCTCCGCGAGAAGATCAAGATCGGG
>JALRDI010000246.1 GCA_023257035.1 Ilumatobacteraceae bacterium
CACATCGGAAAGCCGTAACGCTCTGCAAGCAGCTCCCCAACCTCGCCATTCAGTTCGCATGGCGTAACATACAGCGTGCCCGAATCAAGTTGCTCCTCGACGGCACGTCGCACGTGAGGATTCATATGGCCGGCAAATAACGCCCCGAAGCCCATGTCATAATCGACATATTCGTTGCCATCAACATCGCTCATGCGACTACCGGCGGCGTGCGAGACAACGATTGGGTGCGGGTCATACGCCTGAAAGCTCGACGGGACACCCGCCGGCATTACTTTGCGCGTGCGATCGGTCGCTTTCTGAGATCCAAGTGTTCGCTCAGAATAGATCGCCATCTCGCGATCGGTGATTTCCCTCGCCCGTGCGGCCAATGCTGATTGGTCTGACGATGACATGTTCTGTTTCTCCTCGTGAGGTATTGCCGCAGAGACGGCAAATCCCAGTGGAGAGAACGTAGCAGAGGCGATAACAGTCGCCCGCTGATGAGCTAGCTGCGTGGCACCTTCGACCACGGGAGGTCTTTATCAACCCGCGGTTCGCCAGGAAGTCCGAGGACCTGCTCGCCAATGATGTTCTTCAGAATCTCTGACGTGCCGCCCTCGATCGAGTTTGCTCGAACACGCAAGAACGCATATTGGGCGCTCTTGTTTGCACCGGTTGCGTCAAGTTCAGTTGGACGACGGAACGTGTAGTCGTAATCGATGAGGCCAGCAGGGCCCAAGAGATCGATACAGAAGTCGTAGAGCTCTTTATTGAGATTCGCAAACTCGAGTTTGGACACCGAGCCCTCGGGACCTGGGTTACCAACCTTGGCCGCTTCCGCGGCACGAACGTTCGTCAATCGGCCAACTTCAGCACGGACCCACAACTGCATGAGTCGATCACGGCGAACATCGGTCTTCTCCGACGCATCGAGTGTGTTCCAAATTTTGACCGCATCATTCGCTGCGGCACCCTTTTGAGGTTTCCCACCACCAGCAGAGCCGCCACCAATTGCGGTGCGCTCGTTCATCAATGTCGTGAGAGCGGCACGCCAGCCCTCGCCCTCAGCACCGATGCGCTGATCGTCTGGGATACGGGCATCGGTGAAATACACCTCGTTGAACTCGGCCTCACCAGTGATCTGACGCAGAGGCCGAACCTCAACACCTTCTGAGTGCATGTCGATCGCGAAATATGTCATTCCCTTGTGCTTGGGTGCCTCTGGATCTGTTCGAGTTACGAGCATTCCCCAGTCGGCGAGGTGCGCCAACGTGTTCCACACCTTCTGACCATTCACAATCCATTCTTCGCCGTCGCGAACTGCCCGTGAGGCGAGGCCAGCGAAGTCTGAACCAGCGCCTGGCTCTGAGAACAACTGGCACCATTTCTCTTCCCCGGTAAACATCGGACGAAGGAACCGATCGCGCTGCGCATCCGAACCATGAGTCAAGATCGTCGGACCGGCAAGCGCCATGAAGAACGATGTCGGGTCGGCCGGCTCTGCGCCTGCTTCGCGCATCCGGCGTTCGACGACCCGGTTGAGATCCGGACGAAGTCCGAGGCCGCCGTTCCCCTGTGGGAAATGGACCCAAGCGAGACCGTGGTCGAAACGTGCGCCTCGAAAGGCGATGTTGTCCATCGTCTTCGGGTCATTCTCTGCGAGGAACGCGTCAATTGCTGAATCAAGAAGGGTTGCGTCGTTGTTTGAACTCACTCAATCATTGTCGCAGAATCTCATCGCTCACACCACATTGATGGGGAGCAGTTCCGACCGACAAACGAACGATCAATGATCACAAATCTGAGTGTGGCGATTCACGTTCTTGCTGGCAGACTATGGGAGTACATGGTGGGCGTAGCTCAGGTGGTTAGAGCGTCAGGTTGTGGCCCTGAAGGCCGGGGGTTCAAGTCCCCTCGCTCACCCCGGTGACCCGGGCAGTTGGGCAGCGGTCCCCCGCTGCCTACACTGCCCGGGCCTTACCGCCTCTAGCTCAATGGCAGAGCAGTGGACTCTTAATCCATTGGTTCTGGGTTCGAATCCCAGGGGGCGGACCATTCGGTCTCGTGTGTTCTTCGCCGTGTCAGACGAAAACCATTCCTCCGTCGACCATGATCGACTGCCCGGTCATTCCGCTTGACTCTTCAGATGCGAGATACACCGCAAGCCCGGCCATCTCATCAGGCTGTAAGTAACGGCCGATCGCAATTCGACCGTGAAGCCCGGCCTTGATGGCGTCGGGAGTGGTTCCAGACGCCTCTGCTTGCTCATGCTCAAGCGATGCAGACATGTCAGTCTCAACCATTCCCGGGCACAGCGCATTCACCGTGACGCCAGTGCCTGCGACTTCAACCGCGACGCATCGGGTCATTCCGATTAGACCGTGTTTTGACACGTTGTAGGCCGACTGATTACGAGAAGCCCACTTTCCCGCCGAGGAACCAATGTTGATGATCCTCCCCCATGTCTGGGCCTTCATATACGGTATTGCGGCCTGAGTGAGATGAAATGGGCCATGAAGATTCACATCGAGAATTCGGGTGAATTCCTCATGAGTAAAGTCCTCAAATTGCCGCGAGGCGTAGACACCTGCACCGTTGACGAGAACGTCAATTGACCCTGAATGCTGAACGACATTTTCAACGGCTTCAAAGCACGCAACACGATCTGAAACGTCGAGTTGTATGGATCTCACGTCGCCCGAACCCATGAGCTTGGCGAGTTCAGCTACAGCCCGCTCATTCTTTTCTGGGTTCGTGCCTGCAATGGTGACATGAGCCCCCTCGGCCACAAATGCAGCCGCGATTGCGAGGCCAATCCCACTGTTTCCCCCAACTACGAATGCTGATTTTTGTTGAAGTCGTCCTGCCATGACTGCTCATCTTCCCCTCAGTAAAAAGGTCACGTGGTTGAAATACCTCTGCCCCTCGACGGTAACCGCGTGGCTGTCTTCCTCTCACAGCCAAGTCGATGACCTCACAGACAACTCCTCGCCGCGGCCTCTGACCATCGGAGCCGCGAAGAATCTTTCACAAAAAGTTGTGAAATATGTTAGGCCTACTTAACATCATCGCATGCCCCGCTCCCCCCTCGCCTTAAGCGCTCTCGGTTCTTTCGCCTTAGCGCTCACTCTCACCTCATGTGGAGGCGACAACAGCCTCACCCTGTACTCAGGTCGCGGAGAGGACCTAGTTCAACCCGTCGTCGACTTGTGCTCTGAACAACTAGGTGTCGATATCAAAACTCGCTACGGAGACTCGGCTGAGATGCTGCTACTCCTTCAAGAAGAGGGAGAAAACACACCAGCGGATGTGTATTTCTCTCAAGGAGCTGGATTTCTTGGAGTGCTGTCAGCAAGCAATGGGCTCCTCACGCTTGATGAAGCCATCACCACACGTGTCAGCAACTCAAATCTGATTTCTCCGGCAAACGACTGGGTTGGGGTTAGCGGCAGAGCCCGGACGGTTGCCTACAACTCGAACGTGCTGAGCGAGGACGACCTACCAAATTCCTTCACTGATTTCACTGATCCGAAATGGTCAGGCCGAATTGGTTGGGCGCCTACAAATGCCTCTTTCCAAGACCACGTGACCGCACTTCGAGGCCTACTTGGCGATGATGCCACACGGGCGTGGCTCACCGACATGGTCGCAAATGACCCAGTTGCCTACGACGGCAATACCGCGATCCTTGAGGGTGTTGCCTCGGGCGAAATCGACGTTGGATTTGTCAACCACTACTACCTCTATCGATTCCTTGACGAAGACCCGAGTTTCCCAGTCGCCAACCACTTCTTCGACGATGGCGATCCCGGCGCTCTCATCAACGTTGCAGGAGCGGGTGTCATCATCCACTCACAACTCCCAGATATCGCACAGCAACTTGTTGAGTGTCTGCTTTCGACCGAAGTGCAGAACTATTTCGCTTCAACGAACTACGAACTTCCGGTCGTAAACGATGCAACTCCCTGGTCAGATCTGCCGAAAGTCGACTCCCTCACATTGCCAACATTTGATCTCAACCTTCTCGCAGACCTGCAGGGAACAGTGGACATGCTCGTTGAGGTCGGCGCTCTCTGACGCAGCAAGAACCTGATGGCATCTCGACAAACACAAGATGACGCCAGCGTCCGCGTCGCTGCACTTGTCGTCGGCATAGCCGCTGCCCTACCGATCGGCTACCTCGTTTGGCGAGCAGTTCAATACGGGCTCTCTCCGAGTATCGATATCGCCACATCTTCGAGAACCATCGCTCTGCTCAGATCAACGCTCGTACTGGCCGTAGCCGTCACTGCCACTTCAGTGGCCATTGCACTACCCGTAGCGTGGCTTACCGTTCGCACGAATCTCATCGGTCGCAAGTTGTGGGCAATCGTCACCGTGCTTCCACTTGTGATTCCGACATATGTCGGCTCGTGGGCGATGATCGGAGCGGTCGGACCGCGCGGCATGGTGGCCAACGTGCTGGGAGTTGATTCGATTCCCTCGATCTACGGATTCTGGGGGGCATGGGCGAGCCTCTCTCTCTTCTCATACCCGTATGTGCTCCTCACCGTGCGCGCAGCATGGGTCCGACTTGATCCAAGTCTCGAAGAGGCCAGCCTTATGCTTGGACGCTCCTCATGGCACACCTTCCGACATGTTGTTTGGCCCCAGCTTCGACCAGCCGCAAGTAGCGGCGCGTTGCTCGTTGCGCTCTACACGTTGAGTGACTTCGGGGCGGTCACCATGATGCGTTACGACACCTTCACTCGCGAGATCTACCTCCAATACCGAGGAGCGCTTGAGCGGGGAGCAAGCGCAGTGCTCGGGCTCATCCTCGTGGTGCTCACAGTTTCTGTCATCACCGGCGACCAACAACTTCGAAAACGCGATGACATGTATCGACTTCACGGCTCAGGAGCTCGCCGATCTCGGTTGGTTGAACTGAAACGGCTTCAGGCTCCAGCCCTCGCTGGTCTTGGAATTCTTTCAACCTTGGCACTCATCGTGCCCTTAAGCGTGATCTCTTACTGGTTGGTTCGGGGTGTACGAGCCAGCGAGCCGGTTTGGCCGTCATGGAGCCTCATTTCAAACAGCTTGATCGTGTCGTTGCTCGCAGCAGCAGTCGCAACCATTGCGTCAATTCCCGTCGCACTCGTCATTCAACGATCACCGGGCCGATTCGCAAATACAATCGAGCGACTCTCATGGTCGGGCTATGCATTACCTGGCATTGTCGTAGCTCTTGCTCTCGTCTACCTCGGCGCAAATGCCATCCCTTGGGCGTACCAAAGCACGGGAATGCTCATCTTTGCGTACTCGATACTCTTTCTTCCTCAGGCGATCGGTGCGGTGAGGTCATCACTCATCCAAGTAACTCCAAGCTTGGAAGAAGCCTCATTGCTTCTTGGGGCGCAGCGCTTCACGACCTTCCGCAAAATTCTCCTACCGCTTCTTCGGCCAGGGCTCGGAGCCGGTGCTGGGCTCGTCTTTCTCACCACCATGAAGGAACTCCCAGCGACTCTGCTGCTCTCCCCCACAGGGTTCTCGACACTTGCGACACGAATTTGGAACTCAACCAGCGAGGGGTTCCTCGGTCGCTCCGCAGGGTCAGCACTTGCCCTCGTGCTGCTCTCCTCGGTTCCGATGTCGTTTCTGCTCGTACGAAACCAGGGAATGATGTCAGACCACAGTAAGCAGCCGATCGCCTCTCATGATGCTGGAAACGCCAAGCAGGCGCTTCCGTCGGACCCAACCGAAACACGCTGACCTCGCTGTACTCGAGGGGTACCTGAGATCCTTGCAGCGACCCGGCACCCGCTATCGAGATCAACCTGCACCATGTGATCATGGCCGATGTACTCGACATTGCTGACGATCCCGTGACCTGATTCATCATCAGTAACAGACACATGTTCGGGTCTCAAAAGAACGTCCACTTCGCAGTCAAACGAATCAGAAAGCGTCAGTTGACCAATTGGTGTGAGTGCTGATGCTCCACGTGCAACACCCCGCAGGAAGTTTGCGTCGCCGACGAATTCAGCAACCCAAGCGGACGACGGATGCTCATAAATCGCCGCCGGAGAACCAAACTGCTCAACGTTGCCGTCTCTCATTACCGCAACACGATCGCCTAGCACAAACGCTTCTTCCTGGTCGTGGGTGACAAACACGGCAGAAATTCCGAGACCGGCCAGCAAGCTGTGAACCTCAGCTCGCACCTGCACACGGAGACCGGAATCGAGGTTCGAAAAGGGTTCGTCGAGCAACAGAACTGACGGTTGAGGAGCCAATGCACGCGCCAATGCCACTCGTTGCTGTTGGCCACCCGAAAGAGTTGCCGGCATTCGGTGACCGAGTCCACCCAAACCGACTAACTCGAGTACCTCCGAGACCTGATCATCTCGATTTGAGTTCGACTCAAGCCCATAGGAGACATTTTCAGCTACCGACATGTGAGGAAACAATGCCCAGTCCTGAAATACGAGACCGACTTTTCTTGCCTCCGGGCGCACATGGTGACGCCGACCCGCAACCTCATTGCCATTCACCGAGATGGTTCCTGCGACAATGCGCTCCAACCCGGCGATTGACCTCAGAAGAGTTGTTTTCCCACAACCGCTGGGACCGAGAAGCGCAACAATCTCTCCTGGAGCAACATCGAAGTTGATTCCGTGCAGGACGTCCACTCCATCAAATGCGACCTGAACATCGCAGACATCAACACGACCTAACAAGAGGTCGTCCCCGCCTGTTGAAGCGGAGCGAGAACGCTGAGCGCTCTTGATGTTAAGCATGCCTCACATGCTACGAGCAGTTCGGTAGTTCTTCGCAACTCGGCATGTCACCTACGACACGTAGTTGCCCGCCATCGTCGCAACAACTTGCTCCAGCACGGCAGGGCTCGTTGCAAAGTTGAGACGAACGTGCCCCGAACCACCTGCTCCAAATTGCGTTCCGGGGCTCAGCTCAACCCCACGAGACTGAAAGATCTCGAACGGCGCATCGCCATCGCCAAGTATCGAGCAATCTATCCACGCAAGGTATGTGGCGTCAGGAATTCGATACACGGCTCCGGGTAAATACTCAGCAAGCAGTTCGCTCAGACGGAGTCGATTCTCATCGAGTACACCCATTACTGCAGCCAACCAGTCATCACCTTCGGTCCAAGCAGCAACCGCCGCCTCAACTCCAAACATGTTCGGCGAGCCGAACCAGTGTTTTGGATAACTCTTCAGCATCGTGTCGAACCGCTCGATTCCAACGTGCATGACCGCCCATCGAAGACCTGCCAGATTGAACGCCTTCGACGTTGACGTCACAGTGATGGTTCGCGATTGAGCAGCAGCACTCACCGAGGCAAACGGGATGTGGGTGTTCGGCGCGTAGACGAGATCTGAATGAATCTCGTCTGAAATGACAATGAGATCGAACTCTTCGGCGATGTCAGCAATCGCCGCAAGCTGTGAACGATCGAACACATGGCCAGTCGGATTTTGAGGGTGACAGAGCAACAGCGCAGCCGGCCGCTCAACCGCAATCACGTCACGGAGCTCACCAACATCAAATGGGGCATGAACCAGACGCCGGTCCATATCGGTTAACGAGTGCAGAAACGGGTGATACGCAGGCGTATGAAGGGCAATCGCTGCACCTGGCTCGGTGAGCATGCCAATTGCAAGGCGCACCCCCTGAAGCACATCTGCGAGATCGTGCACGCGAGCAACATCGATTTCCC
The DNA here is from genome assembly GCA_023257035.1 of Ilumatobacteraceae bacterium. Taxonomy (GTDB): domain Bacteria; phylum Actinomycetota; class Acidimicrobiia; order Acidimicrobiales; family Ilumatobacteraceae; genus Casp-actino5. The sequence goes on from JALRDI010000246.1 coordinate 7,700, forward strand.
AGTTGTACTTTGCTGACATTCGATTCACGAACGCGTGACCGGCTGGCGAGGCACCAGCACCCCACTTCTGATAGCCAACCATTCCACGATCGACGATCGACCGCAACCGCTCAGCGATCGCAGGCGCCATCGGGAAGTCCATGTCGGCAACCCAGGAGGCAAGGCGATCAGGATGCTGCTGCCACTTCACACCCGGTGTAGAACGAAGGTGTTCAACAGTGAGCGATCTCAAACCAAATGGGTCATTCGCTGTCATTGCGGCTCCCCCACCTCAATCCCGAACTTCTCCGCACGTTCGCGCATGAATACCGGCACACCCCACGACAAACCAGCAGCCGCTCTTGCGTATGCAGGGCCATCCTCGGCCCACTCGTGACAGGTATTTGTATTCATCTTCCAAGAATCGTCATCGGGATCACGGTTGAACCCCATTTTCAACGCTGGCTCGTCAGTGTCAGGCGCCTCAAAGGTGCGCATTGACCATGCACATTGCACCGCAACGGGCCCCATTGCGAGTAGCAACGCTGTCGTATGAGTACAGCCACGCGGGCCACCAAACAGTTCACGGACCTTGTTGGAGAATCCACGTGCGATCGAGAGGCCCTCAAGCTTTTTGTAGTGGTCGGTGATCACCGAACACGTCGTATGCGGATACGTATTGAACGTCACCTCTGCCCGACCAATTTCGAGACCCGGGAATGAGACTTCAAGTTCGACCACCATGTGGTGCACCGTGATCGGGTCAGGGTCATGGGAGATATACAGCCCCGGTGGCTTCTGATCACGCACTGCGCCACGAATGAGGATGCGATCGGAAGCAAGCCGGTACGACCTCACTCGATATTCACGATCGTGAATAGGGGTGAGATCAGAGTCGTCGGGAAGAATTGAATCTGCGAGAAACGGGTCGAAACCTGCGGTCATATGTCTTTGATGTTCGCAGACTCGCCTCACTTTCAGCGAATGAGAGGCGCCCTACAGATCTAAGGGTTCAATTCGACTGAGCAATAGCAACTGCAACCTTCGCTGCGATCTCAGCATTGTGCTCAGCGAGGGCAAGATTTGCCGGCAAGCTGTCGCCATCGGTCGCAGCAGCGATGCGCTCAAGCACAAAAGGCGTAATCGCCGCGCCTCGAATCCCCTGCTGCTCGCATTCCGCAAGTGCTGCGGACAGTGCCGCATTTAACCGATCAGCGTCGAGAGAATCCGCTGCCGGAATTGGAACTGCAAGCAGCATTCCCTGGTCGGCACGGGTCCGATTTCGGTAGGCCGCAGCAACAACTTCAGCAGAATCAACCCGATGCGGCACATTCAGACCTGATGATTGCGTATAAAACGCGGGGAAATCATCTGTCTGCCATCCGAGCACGGGTGCCCCAGCTGTTTCGAGATATTCGAGAGTGCGGGCGAGGTCAAGAAATGCTTTTGCTCCAGCCGACACCGTCACCACTGCACGACGGGCGATTGCGTCAAGATCAGCACTGACATCACCGGTAAGTTCCGCACCCCGATGAACGCCACCGATACCGCCCGTTGCAAAAACGTTGATTCCAGCGCGCTCAGCCAACACGAGCGCAGCCGACACCGTCGTTGCTCCGTATTCCCAACGCTGTGCAATCGCAACTGGAATATCTCGCTCGGCCATTTTCTTCGCTGGACCGCACACGCGTTCACGAGAACCATCACCAATACCCACCTGGGCAACGCCGTCAAATACGGCGGTCACGGCGGGAACGGCGCCAGCAGCTCGAACCACTGTCTCGCAACGAGCGAGCGCCTCCTCGTTCGCGGGCGATGGCAAGCCAAGGTGGGAGAAAATCGTTGACTCCATCGCCACAACTGCTCGTCCTTCGGCGAGCGCCGTTGCAACTTCATCGCTGACATTGACCTCGAACATCAATGAACCCTGATCCTTCACCTTGCCAGTGTGCCAGCGTTCACGAACCGGGAGACAACTTCGACGTGATGGGTCCCGGGGAACAGGTCGAGCACTTCGCATTGCTCTAAGCGGAAGCCTTCTTTTTCTAACAGCGCAGCATCTCTTGCGAACGACACTGGGTCACAACTCACCAACACAAGCACCCCTGGACGAGCTCTCACCACCGCTGCAACTCCAGGCCGACCGAGGCCGGTACGAGCGGGGTCAGCAATGATCACATCTGGCCGGAGGTCACCCTTCGGTGGGCGCCAACGTCCAAATTCGCTACGCACGAGTTCTGATCGTCCCTCACGACCGTCAAGGTTGATTCTCGCGTCGCTCAATGCCGACCTCGAAGTTTCAACCACCCACACGTCTGTCTCAGACGACACGACCGTCGCCGCAAATAGGCCAATACCCCCGTACGCGTCGACCACGGCTCTTGCCGTCGACAGCTCGGGCGCATGACGAGACACCGCATCCACAAGAAGGTCAGCAGCCTGCGGGCCGCTCTGAAAGAACGAACCTGCACTCACCACGAAATCAACGCCAGCAACTCGCTCGATAAGCGATGCTGCCGAACCGATATTGACGCTCGATGGCAAACCATCGACAGCGCCAAAACGGTCGTCCCACCGAGCTGTTATCTCACCGGTCGCAACGGATGCACGAAGCGTCACCTCGAGACCCGGATCGACCGCGATCGATTCGATCATTTCAGCAAGCACCGGAACCGCAATCTCGCAGCGCCCCGCAGGAATACCCACGTCTTCAGCAGAACGGCGAAATCCCGCTTGATGGCTCGATGTGCCAACAACTCTCACACCTGACCGATACCCGTTGCGGCTGACTGCTGACCCGATACGTGGCTCGTGATCAATTCGCGCCGTGCGGCGAAGTGCCTCCGTGACAATCTCAGCCTTGAACCCAAGTTGATACTCCGGCAAGATTTCTGCCCAGTCACAGCCCCCACAACCGCTGCGTCGCGCTGGACATGTCGGCTCACCGCGCTGAGGTGAGGCCGTCTGAATATTCGAGAGCGTCCCGCGCGCCCAATCGCGCCGCTCATCGACGAGATCGATCGTGACGACGTCACCTGGAATGCCGCCTTTCACGAAGACAACTCGACCATCGCTCAACCGGCCTAAGCCTTCGCCTCCCGCAACAACGCGCTCGATTGCAACATTGGAGTGTTGCTGGGACGGGTCATCTGGCATCCCCACAACGTAGGTGAGCACGATCTCCCAACTAGGGTTCAATGCGTGGCACGCCCAATTCTTATCTCGCCCTCAGTTCTGCCCGCCGACTTCTCGCGTCTCGGCGAGGAGGTCGCCGCTCTGGAGCAAGCCGGAGTCGATCTCATCCAGTGGGATGTTATGGACGGTCAATTTGTGCCAAATCTCACCTTCGGCCCAGACGTGATCGCGTCAGCTCGCGCTCACACATCCGTTCCATTTGAGGCCCATCTCATGGTGCTCAACCCCGATGAGCTAGCAAGTCGATATGTCGAGGCCGGCTGCTCACGACTGATCGTGCATGCTGAGGCCTGCACACACCTTCACCGCACCCTCGCGCATATCAACGACCTCGGTGCAACCGCTGCGGTCGCGCTCAACCCGGCCACGCCAGCATCAGCAGTTGAGCACGTCCTTGACCTCGTCGATCTCGTGTTAGTGATGACCGTGAATCCTGGGTTCGGTGGCCAGAAGTACATCTCGACGATGGAGCCAAAAATTCGTGAGGTCCGAGCAATGATTGAAGATTCTGGTCGTGGAGATGAGATTCACCTCGAAGTCGATGGTGGAATTGGGCCGGGAACCATTGCTGGCGCGGCTGCCGCAGGAGCGAACGTGCTGATCGCTGGTACCGCCCTGTACCGCCACCCCGATGGCCTCGCTGCCGCGGTCGCAGAACTTCGAGCGCTCGCAACGAGCGCCGTCGAGTAGCAAGTTCCGAGACGCAGCTCCACTTCATCGAGAAGAGCGTTGGCGTGGTCGACGTAGATCTCGAAGGCTGGCGATCAGGCTTTGCGACGAAAGTCTCAGCATCGCAAGCAAAAAGATCACCACCAACGCAATCGTGAATGGCACCAGCAGCGCCCCCACGATGCTGGAACGCTCAGACAACATCGGATCAATGATCGAATATTCGACCGGCGTTCCGTCCGGTGTCAAGGTCATGATCGGGTCTTCTGCTTCAGGACAGACGACGTCATTTTCCGACACACCGACAATTTCATCACCTGCAAAATCGACCGGCGCTTCGCTCAATTTCGAGACCAAGATTCCAAGGTCAGGGTGCTGGTACGCCCCGACTAAATATGCATCACCTTCGGTCATGTACTGAGCGTCATAGCCAAAACGAATGTCGACAGTTCCTCCGTCCGAGATCAGATTTGGATCTCCTGATCGCACAGTGATGTCAACAAATCGAACTGTTTTGGAATCGCGAGCGACCACCGTTCCTACAAACACAATGTCTGCTAATTGCCATGGTTCACAGCCGACCGGCACCTCGACCAACGGAAGGGACGGCAAGGTCTCAACCTCTTCGACAACAACACTGCCGTCGTTATCTGAGTCGGACTCTTGTGC
>JALRDI010000249.1 GCA_023257035.1 Ilumatobacteraceae bacterium
AGAAGAAGGTCACTGCGAACCTTCACGCCCGTATCCAGTCAATGGATATGGAGCACAAGATTTACGAAGTCGTTATCCCGATGGAAGACGTCGTCGAATTTAAGAACGGCAAGAAGCAAACCGTTCAGCGCAAGGTATTCCCGGGCTATCTCCTCGTTCGTTGCGAAATGGACGACGAGTCGTGGTATTGCATTCGCAACACTCCGGGTGTCACTGGTTTCGTCGGTCAAAGCGACCGCGGGCAGCGACCAACCCCGCTCCGTCGTCGTGAGGTTCGCACGTTCCTCGCACCGAAGACTGACGGTGCAGAAGCAGCAGCGCGGCCGAAGCCAAAGCTCGACTACGAAGTTGGCGAAGCGGTTCGAGTCAAAGAAGGCCCATTCGCAGACTTTGCGGGAGAGATCGCAGAAATCAACGCCGATCACCTCAAACTCAAGGTGCTCGTCAACATTTTCGGACGCGAGACCCTCGTCGAAATGGACTTCAGTCAGGTGTCAAAGCTCTGAGCATCGGCTCATTGTGCCGGCACGATAGGTAATGAAGAGAGAGAACAATGGCTAAGAAGAACGTCGCAGCGATCGTCAAGATCCAGATTGAGGCAGGAAAGGCATCACCAGCGCCTCCTGTTGGTACCGCGCTCGGTCCGCATGGCATCGCCATCATGGACTTCGTTAAGGCGTACAACGCGGCAACCGAGTCACAGGCCGGAACTGTCGTCCCAACTGAAATCACGATCTACGAAGATCGCACGTTCGATTTCATTCTTAAGACGCCACCAACGCCGGTACTCATCCGCCAGAAGGCTGGCATTGCGAAAGCCGCGAGCAACCCTGGTACCGAGACTGCAGCCACCATCTCAGACGCCGACGTCGAAGAGATCGCAAAGATCAAGATGCCTGACCTCAACGCCAACGATCTCGAAGCTGCGAAGCAGCAGGTTCGCGGCACCGCACGGTCAATGGGAATTGCAACGAGCTGAGGCTCGACGTAACCGACCAACAAAGTTTTAACAACACACATCCGGCTCAGGACAACCTCGCCTGAGGGATGACAACCACTGAGGGAGACAACAATGTCAGGAAAGAAATACGCAGATTCATTGAAGGCGTTCGATCGGGAAACGTTCTACGCACCGACTGAAGCCATCAATATTCTGAAGAGCATCGCAAAGGCGAAGTTCGACGAAACCATCGAAATTGCGATCCGACTCGGCGTCGATCCCCGTAAGGCCGACCAGATGGTCCGCGGAACGGTTGCGCTGCCATCAGGAACCGGTCGTGATATCCGCGTCGCCGTGTTCGCAGCAGGTCCAGCCGCCGACGAGGCACGCGCCGCAGGAGCTGACATCGTTGGCGCCGACGATTTGGCTGAGCAGATCGAAGCCGGAAAGATGGACTTCGACCTCACCATCGCAACACCCGACATGATGCCGCTCGTTGGCCGCATCGGTCGCACACTCGGCCCCCGTGGCCTTATGCCTAACCCCAAGACCGGCACCGTCACCACCGACGTTGGCCGCGCAGTGAGCGAGTTCAAGGGCGGCAAGGTTGAGTACCGCACCGACCGTTTCGGAAATGTTCACGTGCAGCTCGGTAAGGCTTCGTTCACTCCAGAGCAGATCGAAGCAAACTTCCGTGCAGTGATCGACGAGATTCAGCGTGCAAAGCCCGCTAGCGCAAAAGGCCGTTACATCCGCAAGATCACAGTGTCGACAACCCAGAGCCCTGGTGTTCGCATCGACATCGGTCGTCTTCGTCCGGACAACGACTGAGGTTTAAAAATGTCGGAACGCAGATAGCGTTCCGCCGCACATAGCAAC
>JALRDI010000255.1 GCA_023257035.1 Ilumatobacteraceae bacterium
TAGCATACCAAAAGGCGAAATCCCTATTTGTAATATCATCTACAACAAAGATGGTTACACAATGCACTGCAAAGACTATAAAGCATATCAAGAGTGGTTAGAAAATCGCAATGAAGCTCGTTATGTTGAAACTCAAGAACATGGCAATTGAGCCGAAAGCAGACGTCATAGCGCGTCACCGTCAAAGCGACAACGACACCGGATCCCCAGAGGTCCAAATCGCGCTTCTTTCATCGCGTATCCAGCATCTCACTGATCACCTGAAGACCCATCCAAAGGACCACCACTCACGTCGTGGGCTGTTGATGCTGGTCGGACGTCGTCGTCGAATGCTCGACTACATCCGCGAAATCGATGTCGAGCGTTATCGCTCGATCGTCGCCGAACTCGGCCTCCGTCGCTGAGTCTCACGGCAGTTCAGGTGGTTTCGTACACCTGAAAGATCTGTCTATGACAATGCCCGCTCGGTCAAATGACGAGCGGGCGTTGTTTTTACGGGATATCCTTCCCATTGGACGTCATCGTCCGCATATCACCGAGTAGCTGATGTCGGTTACCGGTTGCCGAAATCGTGTCAATCCCGCAGTGGAGCCTGACGCGGTGTTGCCAACTGGGAACCGGAGAGCTGCTCCACATCATTTGGGAACGTCCCAAATGGAAAGGAGCCACTAATGGCTGATCCAATCCGCGTGTCCGGAGCAATCTCGGGCACTGACCGCACCCTGTCATTCGAGACAGGAAAATTCGCTCTACAGAGCCAAGGCGCCGTTGTTGCGTCGATCGGGGAGACCCGCGTGCTGACGACCGCAAATGCGGCGCGTGACGTTCGCCCAGGCATCGATTTCTTCCCGTTGACGGTCGATGTTGAAGAGCGTTCTTACGCAGCAGGCAAGATCCCCGGTTCGTTCTTCCGACGTGAGGGACGCCCAACTGAGGATGCAATCCTTACTTGTCGTCTCACCGATCGCCCGCTTCGCCCTGCATTCCCAGACGGTTTCCGCAACGAAGTTCAGGTGGTGACCACCGTTCTTGGCGTTGACATGGCAAACCCGCACGACGTGCTGTCGATCAACGCGGCATCTGCTGCGCTCATGATCTCGGGTATCCCATTCGAAGGCCCAATCGGTTCGGTTCGAGTTGCCTACACGACCGAAGGCAACTGGATTCCTCACCCAACATACGAAGAGGGCGAAGCATCAACCTTCGAACTCGTCGTCGCTGGCCGTGAACTTGACAACGGCGACGTCGCCATCATGATGGTCGAAGCCGGTGGTACCGAACAAAGCTTCTATTTCTACGAAGATGGTGCACCAAAAGTTGACGAGGTCGCACTTGCCGAGGGTCTTGACGCCTCGAAGCAGTGGATCAAAGAATCAATCGCATTGCAGCGTCAACTCGTTGCCAGCGTGATCGCAACTTCTGGTCCGATTGAGCAACTTCCATTCACCCCAGTACTTGACTACACCCCAGAGGTGTTTGCAGCAGTAGAAGCGTGTGTCACCGCAGAAGTCGGTGCAGCAGTCGCAATTGCTGGCAAGGCGGAGCGCAATGCCGCAACCGATGCGGCAACAGCGAAGGCACTCGAAGCCCTCTGCGGTGAAGATGGCGAATTCGCAGGCCAGGAAAAGGCAGTGAAGGAGGCCGTGCGCTCGCTGACGAAGAAGCTCGTTCGTCGCCGGATCGTCGATGAGGGTCTTCGTATCGATGGCCGTGGTGTCCGTGATCTTCGCCCAGTTTCAGCTGAGGTTGGAGTGCTCCCAACAGCGCACGGTTCAGGTTTGTTCCAGCGCGGTGAAACACAGGTCATGAACGTCTTGACTCTTGCGATGCCGCGCATGAACCAGATGATCGACTCGTTGTCACCGAACAACGAGAAGCGCTACCTGCATCACTACAACATGCCGCCGTGGGCAAATGGCGAGACGGGTCGAGTTGGCTCGCCGAAGCGCCGCGAGATCGGTCACGGAGCACTCGCAGCACGTGCAGTCATGCCGGTCGTTCCAAATCAGGAAGACTTTGCCTACACCCTTCGCCTTGTCTCTGAGGTGATGTCATCAAACGGGTCGACGTCAATGGGGTCGGTGTGTTCATCGAGCCTTTCGTTGATGGATGCGGGCGTGCCAATTCGTGGTGCAGTCTCCGGTATCGCAATGGGCCTCGTCAAAGACGGCGACAACTATGTGACGCTGACCGACATCCTCGGTGCCGAAGATGCATTTGGCGACATGGACTTCAAGGTCGCTGGTACAAGCGATGCGATCACGGCCCTTCAGCTCGATACGAAGATCGACGGTATTCCTGCTCAGGTTCTCGCTGATGCACTTCAGCAGGCCCGCGAAGCACGTATGGAGATCCTCGACGTGATGAACGCAGCGATCGCCGCCCCGCGCGACGAAGTTGCAGAAACAGCGCCAAAGATTGTCACCATTACGATCCCAATCGACAAGGTTGGCGAGGTCATTGGGCCTAAGGGCAAGATCATTAACACCATTCAGGGTGAAACTGGCGCAGACATTGCTGTCGATGACGATGGCGCGGTCGGCATTGTCACCATCGCAGCGGTTGAGTCATGGCGAATGGAAGAGGCACGCACGGCGATCCTCAATATTGTCGATCCGCCCAAGGCGGAGATCGGTGTGACCTACACCGGTCGCGTCGTGAACATCACGAAGTTTGGTGCGTTCGTCAACATCCTTCCTGGCCGTGATGGGCTTCTGCACATCTCGAAAATTGGACGCGGCAAGCGAATCAACGCAGTTGAAGATGTGCTGTCGCTCGGCGACGAGGTCGAAGTCGTTGTTGACGAGATCGACGACCGCGGCAAGGTGTCACTCAGCCCGGCTGGCGACATTGTCCCTGAGGCAGCAGGAGAGAGCAGTGAAGAGACTGCCGCACCTGCCTCAGCACCATCGAATGGTGGCGACATTGAATCTGTGAGCTTCGATGAGAGCTTCGACGCAGAACTCGCTGACGAACTTGGCGACCTTGGTCCAAGTTCGGAGCGTCGTGGTGGTGGCGGCGGTGGCCGTCGCCGTCATCGCTAACTCCTGAATACCACCTCGATGACCGAACGTGTTGTCGTTCTCGAAAATGGATTGACCGTCGCGGTCGATCCAATGGAGACAACACGTTCGGTTTCGGTGGGTGTGTGGGTTGGTGTCGGCTCTCGAGATGAACCTGAGCCCATCGCTGGTGTCAGTCATTTTCTTGAACACCTGTTGTTTAAGGGGACAGAGCAGCGCTCTGCCTCCGACATTTCTCGGTCAGTCGATCGCGTTGGTGGTGACATCAATGCGTATACGGCACGAGAAAACACCACCTTCTACTGTCGGATGCCCGCTCGGCACGTAACCGATGCGCTCAACCTCCTTGGTGATGTGATCTCGGTTCCGTCATTGCGAGCATCAGATGTTGAGAGTGAACGCAAGGTCATTCTCGAAGAGCTCGCTATGGACGACGAGTCGCCAGATGATGTTGCGCACCGGGTGTTCGCCCAACAATTATTCGCCCGTCATGCGCTTGGGCGTGATCCGGGTGGAACTCGGCGCTCAGTATCTGACACATCGGTTGACGACATCCGGCGCTTTCATGCCGAGCATTATGTGGCTGATCGAATGGTGGTGTCTATTGCAGGAGCGGTCGACCCAGAGGAGGTGATTGCAGATGCTGCAGCAGCATTCAGCAATGTTCCTCTAGGTGCTTCCAAGCTTGTTCGAACTGCTCCAACAACCAGCGACAGTAACTGTTCCATTGAGGATGACACCGAACAAACACACCTGGTCATAGGTGGGCGTGGGTTGCCTCGGATGCACCCCCAGCGTGAGTCCCTCGACGTCGTCAATCATGTACTCGGTGGAGGGCTGTCAAGTCGCCTCTTTGACGAGATTCGAGAGCGACGCGGACTCGCCTACACCGTATTTTCGGGGCTGAGTACCTTCTCCGATGCTGGCGCGTGGTCGGTGTATGCCGGCACAAACCCAGAGAGCGCCGCAGAGGTCGAGGACCTCATTGGTGGCATCATCGACGACTTAGCGAAACATGGCCCCACCGAAGACGAAGTAGAAACTGCTGTGGGTTACCTCGTTGGAGCATTTGAGATGAGCCTTGAAGACTCAGGTGCGCGTATGGCTCGGCTCGGAGGCATGCTCTCAGCAACCTCGCAGATCCGATCGATAGACGAGCAAATTTCGCGCTGGCGACAGGTCACCCAATGCGATGTTGCCGAAGTAGCCGCTGCAATTCTTGGTGGGGAGAGACTGACTGTCTCGGTTGGCGCCACATAACGGAGTACCGTCGTCGATATGGCCAGTATTCGTGTTGGAGTAGTTGGAGCATCCGGACGGATGGGAAGAACTGTCTGCGATGCAGTTGTCGACGCGGGTGGCCTCGAACTCGCTGCGGCTGTTGACGTACACGGTGGCGAAGCGGTTCATGGGTTGGAGGTCGCCTCCGATCTGAAGGCACTCGCTGAAGCGTCCTGTGAAGTTGTAGTTGATTTCACAACAGCAGAAGCAGCGAGGGTCACGTTGCCGTTTCTCGCGCTGCACGGAATTCATGCAATCGTAGGAACGACAGGATTTGACGATGAAGACATCGCGTCATTTGAATCAGCCTTTGAGGCCTCCGATGCAAATTGCCTGATCGCTGCCAACTTTGCGATCTCTGCTGTGCTGATGATGAGGTTTGCTGCCGAGGCTGCTTCGCTATTCGAGACTGCTGAAATCATTGAACTTCATCATGATGAGAAGATCGATGCCCCGTCGGGGACTGCCCTTGCAACAGCGCGTGTAATGAACCCAGGTGAGTCTGGATGGGCCAACGACCCAACCCAAGTAGAGGAGCCACAGGGGGCTCGCGGTGGTGTAGGGCCAAACGGTGTTCGCATTCATTCGGTCAGAATGAGAGGTTTGACCGCTCATCAAGAGGTCATACTTGGAGCACAAGGTCAAACGCTGTCAATTCGTCAGGACTCGTATGACCGCACAAGCTTTATGCCTGGAGTGGTGCTTGCATGTCGACGGATCGGTACGGCAGGCAACTTCACCATCGGTCTTGACGCGCTGCTGTAACAGCAGCTGATGAGCGTTAAGTAATGATCAGCCGAGTGTGCACGACATGTCGGCACCACAGCACAGCGGTGACTTGATCTTGCCGTGGCCATTTGGGCACTTTGAGATTTGCACGGTCGACCCATCATCACGAGTAAGCACATCGTTTTCGAGTGGGGCGTCGCATGCTCCGCATGTCGCGTTGACCGTCATTCCACAAGATGAACATTCATAGGTGTGCATTTCGCTCCAATCTCTCTGCGGAATTCTCGCCCGCATGAATGACAGTAACAGGCAAGTGAGATGGCCTTAGGACCGACGGGTGTTTCGTGAATTGGTGAGTAGCACGAGAATTACCGATCCGCCAACAAACCACCACGAATACTTCTGCAGCAAATTGATGGCGTCGGTGAGTTGTTCATCAAAAATGTTTGCGAGCCATTGAATGAGGGCGAGGCGGGCGACAAGCCCGATCGCGACGAGTGCCACGAGTCGAGTTGTTCGAGTGCGCTGGATGCCGCTGATCGCCGCAACAATATTTGAGCCAACGAAGAACGGAATAATTGCCCGGTCAGCCTTAGTGAATCCGGTTTGTAAGCGATCAATTGTTGGCTGGTCCATGCCGAGATACCTAAT
>JALRDI010000281.1 GCA_023257035.1 Ilumatobacteraceae bacterium
TTGGCTCATCTGATGTCGAGGTCAGCGGTTCGACGATCAAGATCGGAACCCTCGAGTTTTCTGAGGGTGATGTGATTTCGATTGACGGTCGCAGTGGCGTGATCTATGCCGGCAAGGTCGAAACCAGTGCGGAGACGGCTCCATCTGAGTTGTGGACGCTGCTCGAATGGGCTGATCGTGTCAACGAGTTGGTCGGGTCTGAACATGGGATTGCAGTGCGAGCAAATGCAGATACTGCGAGCGATGCTCAACGTGCCGTTGACCACGGTGCAAGCGGGATTGGTCTGTGCCGTACCGAGCACATGTTTCTCGCGGATGATCGGCTACCGATCATGCGCGAATTCATCCTGAGTGAAGATTCGACCAGACAAGAACGCTTACTGAGTGAACTTGAGCGTGCCCAAGAAATCGATTTCATCGAGATTCTCGAGGTGATGGGTTCAAGGCCAGTAACTGTGCGACTTCTTGACCCCCCGCTACACGAGTTCCTGCCGTCAGCTGACGAGTTACTTGTGAGAAGGAGTGATGGGACCCTTGACTCAGGCGAAGCAGCGCAACTAGAGGCAGTACTCAAGATGCGCGAATCAAACCCGATGCTCGGCACGCGCGGTGTCCGGTTAGGGGTTGTGCGACCAGGGTTGTATCAGGCGCAGGTGCGTTCACTCTTGCGAGCGATGGGCTCAGTCACTGAACGAGGAATTAGGCCTCATGTCGAGATCATGATTCCGCTGGTGAGTGATCCTGCAGAGTTCCGGTTGGCGAAGCAATGGGTGACGCAGGCCATCTCAGAAGTAGACCCCGGAGGCAGTTTGACTGAAGCGGTGTCAGTCGGTGCAATGATCGAGACGCCCCGAGCGGCGATTCTTGTCGGCGAGATCGCCGAGGACGCTGAATTCATCTCATTTGGGACAAACGATCTCACGCAGATGACCTTTGGGTTGAGCCGAGACGATGTTGAAGTCCACCTCCTTCCTCGATACCAGGAACTGGAAGTGTTGAATCACAATCCTTTTGAAACTATCGATAGGCAAGGGGTTGGAAAGCTCATTGCGCAAGCGATTCAAGACGCATCGAATCAGCGGCCTTCGATCAGAGTTGGAGTATGCGGGGAACATGCGGGCGATCCGTTATCGATCGAGTTTCTGCTCAAAGCAGGGTGCGCATCGCTCAGTTGTTCTCCTTTCCGGGTGCCGGTTGCTCGACTCGTTTCGGCCCAGGTCGCACTTGGTTCATGCAGTGATGACCGTTTCAGTGACGACGTATTTTTTCCGGAACCCTTAGCTGGCGGGAGCGACAGCCTGTTTCAGGTTGTTGGTGACCTTGACGACTCAAGTTCAGTAACCGAGTTGGATGTTCTTAGGGTCTTGAGGCTGCGAGGATTCTCGACAATCGACGGACTCACTCGAAGTTTGGGAGTACATCCGTCAGTCGTGATCGATGAACTCGTTCGGCTTGAGCATGTGAGTTACATCGAAGCCCGAGAGATGTACATGCTGAGTCCGGCCGGACGCTCTCGAATTGATGACCACATCTCGTCGTCTGATGCCGTTTCTTCGCTCGGAGGACTCTATGAGACATTTCTTGGGATGAATGTCGAGTTCAAGCAAATCTGCACCGATTGGCAGGTGAGAGGCGGCGAACCAAATACTCATGATGATGAGAACTACGACAAGGAGTGCATTGACCGACTTGTCTCGCTGTTCGAAGACGCAGCACCGGAATTGACCAAAATGTCAAGTTCGGTACCGCGGATCGAGATCTATCGGCAGCGGCTTAACGAGGCATTGGATGCTGTCGTCAGTGGGTCAACACATCGATTCACGGGTGTGATGTGCGAATCGTTCCATGACATCTGGATGGAACTTCACGAGGACCTCATTATGTTGCAGAGAATTGACCGCGCAAGTGAGGGCAGTTTCTAAGTGGCACGTCGCAGATCGTTCTTAGCGCAACGAAATGCCGAGCAGTCCTTCGAGTTCTCCGAGTGCTTGGTCAGCAGACACAACCTTGATCGTGGCCATACCCATTGCTCGTGCGGGTTTGAGATTGATCCCGAGGTCATCTAAGAAGACAACTCGGTCTGCGCTCACACCAGCCGTATCGCAAGCAAGTGTGTAGAAACCTGGCTCGGGTTTCCGTATTCCGACCTTTGATGACTCAATCACATGATCAAAAATGGTCATCGCAGTTGACACGTCTGCCCGCTCTTCGACTGACCTGTTCACGTTGTTCGTGAGGCAGGCCTGGGTGAGACCGCTGTCATGAATAAGGTTGAGCGCTTTGACCATCTCAGGTCGAACATTTCCATAGAGGCAACCGAGCACATCTGCTCCAGGAACCCGATGCCCGAGTGCTTCAGACTCTTGAGCGAAGAGGTCATTGAAGACCTCTGCAGAAATCTCTTGGCGCTCGATTTGTGCCCATGCATTGGTATCAGGGTTGTGGGTATTCACCCCACGAATGAAGTCCTTCGGAATTCCGTGGGCTTCTTCATAGGAGTTGAACGCCTCAAACGGACTTGTTGTGACCACCCCACCAAAGTCCCAGAACACTGCGTCGAATGATCGATCTGACATGAGGCCTCCGTAAATGACGTGGGGTTGGACACACCTGACTCTACGATGAAGCCTGCGCTGCGGTGTAGTCCGCTCCCGATGGATGTCGCGTAATGGCATACACGGAGGGTCTACATGAAGGCGTAAGCGGGAACCTCCCGCTATGGCCCGAAGATCTCGGGACGAAGAGGATTGACATGACAACTACATCGGCAGCCCACTACGTGGTTGACGGATCAAATATTGCAACTGAGGGCCGCTCGCGCCCAAGTCTTGAGCAATTGCAAGAAGCTGTGACGACGTTCATGGCTGACCATCCAGAGGCAATGATCACTGTCGTGGTGGATGCGACGTTCGGTCATCGCATCGATCCGTCTGAGAAGAGCGAATTCGATGAGGCGGTGGCGAATAATGAACTTGTGGCCCCGCCAGCAGGGGCAATCGGACGCGGTGATGCATTTGTGTTGACGATTGCCGATCGAGCCGGAGCATCGGTGCTGTCAAACGATTCATTTCAGGAATTTCACGGTGACTATGAATGGCTGTTCGACGAGGGTCGGCTCGTCGGCGGAAAACCTGTCCCCCATGTGGGTTGGGTGTTTGTTGCAAGAACTCCTGTCCGGGGACCGGTATCGAGGCAGGCAACAAAGAAGCAGTCGAGCTCGAAGCCTTCTAGCGCATCATCTGGAAAACGGGTTCGACGCACGGCGAGTAAGCAGGCAAGTCAGCCGATGCCGGTACCAACGAGTCCGCCACCAGGCGCGGCCACAACCCGGACCGCCTCACCAACTTTGGCGACTGCTCAAAAGGTGTCGAAATCTGGAGAGCCGGTCAACGAGCTTCTTGCGTTTCTCAACTTTGTCGAAACATCTCCCGTTGGCACTCGGTGTGTGGGGGAGGTTGAGCGCTACTCATCGCACGGTGCGTACGTTCGTATTGGGGAGGTGAGCGTGTACGTGCCTCTGCGGCTCATGGCCGATCCACCACCAAAAAGTGCTCGAGCTCAGGTGAAAATTGGAGAAGAGGTCGGGGTCACAATTGTTGGGTTTGTGGCTGATCGACGGAGTATCGACGGCGCATTTGATGGCGTCACCGGCGCAGTTCCTGGCTCCGCCGACAACAAGTCATTGAGTGAAGAAGATGGGCCAACGGCTTCTGCGAAGAAGACACCGGCAAAAAAGGCTCCAACAAAGAAGGCGGCGGTTAAGAAGGCTCCTGCAAAAAAGGCTCCAGCTAAGACGGCGGCGGCAACGAAATCCGCTTCGAAGAAGGCTCCTGCAAAGAAAGTTGCGGTTAAGAAGGCTCCTGCAAAGAAGGCTCCTGCAAAGACGGCGGCGGCAACGAAATCTGCTTCGACGAAAGCGTCAGCA
>JALRDI010000298.1 GCA_023257035.1 Ilumatobacteraceae bacterium
CCGAGCCACCACCGGCTACGCCCGAGCCACCACCGGCTACGCCTGAGCCGGAACCTGTTGCGCCCGAAGCGCCCGCTGTTCCACAAGACCTGCCGCCACCCGGTCCCCCCGAAACAACGCCCGATTACGTCGAGGAAATCGAGGAGCAGGCCGCCGCCCGTGCGCAGCCCGAGCCAGAGCCCGAGCCCGAACCCGACCTTGTTGTGGCTGTTGATCCGCCTGCCATGGTGGAAGTGCCGGCCGAGGCGCCGCGCGCCAGCTGGTTTGCGCGTCTCACCAGCGGGCTCAAGCGCTCCTTCTCGCCCCTGCTCTCGGTGCCCGAGCTCTCACGCCCGAAGACCATGATGTTGCGCAACCTGTCTGGGAAGAAGTCACTACTTCCGCTGGGCTCAACTCTGATCGATATGTGCTTCGGGTCATCGACGCCGATGAACTCAACGCATTTGCCTGTGGCGGGCACCTCGTCGTCACCACAACGTTTTCGCTTCAGCAACTTGACCGCCGCGAACTCGCTGGAGTGTTTGCACATGAACTGTCGCACCACCTTGGGCTTCACACGATCTCACTCACGCTCATTCACTGGTTCTCGTTACCGATTATCGCTCTTGCCCGGATCGGATTCGCCGTAAAGAACGTTGCTCGAGCAGCAACAGAAAGCTTTGTTGCGCACTCCTCTGCGCTTACCGCACTTGGAAGAGCGATTTCTGGTGTGCTCACAGGTGTGTCATGGGTATTTCTCAGCGTGCTCTACGCGAGTGATGCTGTCAGCAATCTTGTCGGGCACCGCTCGGAGTTTGACGCTGATCAGCGAAGCGTTCGCCTCGGATACGGCAGGGAGTTGGCTGCTGCGCTCTCGACAGTGCTTACCCACGGGGGCGGCCAACGCAGTATCGGGTGGCGGCAACGGCTTCGGGCATCTCACCCTCCTGCTCGAACGCGTGTCGCACGTATCGAAGCCGCCCTTCGCCACCCCTCAGGCCTCTGAACGACACACCCTCATCCTGCAGCGATAGCAGCGAATGATCCGCCGACAATACGCGAAAGATCCTCCGGCGCAAGTGCGACATCAAGTCCGCGTCGTCCCCCGCTCACAAATACTTCGTCGTACAGCTGGGCAGTTTCATCAATCACCGTCACCAACTGACGACGTTGCCCGATCGGCGAGATTCCTCCAACGAGGTAACCGGTGGCCCGCTCTGCACGTGCGGGCGGGCACATCTCGACTCGCTTGACCCCAACGGCATTCGCGAAGAGTTTCAACGACAGTTGCCCGCTCACCGGGACCACCGCGCACATCTCTTCATCTCCGGCAATGACAATGAGCGTTTTAAAGACCTGATCGGGGTCAAGGCCAAGGGCCTCGGCGGCTTCGAGCCCAAAATTCTTGTTAGCAGGATCATGCTCGTATTCGCAGACGCGAAATGTGATCAATCGATCGGTCATCAGTTGCACCGCCGGGGTCATTGCGCACGACTCCTCACACCAGCACGATACGGTCGAGGGTTGTGAGAATGTCTATTGAACCACCCACCGATGCCTCGGCATACGACTTTTCGCATCGCATTCGCGTTCGATTCGCAGAAACCGACGCAATGGGCATTGTTCACCACAGCCGGTATCTCCCTTACCTCGAAGAGGCCCGAGTTGAGTACCTGCGTCACATCGGTCACCCCTACAACGAAATTCGCGCCGAAGGCGTCGACATGGCGGTGCTCGAAGCAGGCGTTCAGTATCGCCAACCACTGAAATTCGATGATGTTTTTGATGTGCATGTGGCAATGGGGCCAGTCACTCGAGCAACCTTCCAAATGGTGTATCTCCTCACCGTTGACGGAGCGATCCACTCGACAGGCATCACCGTGCATGGTGCCGTCACCCCTGAAGGTCGACCAACCCGCCTGCCAGAATGGCTGCGCAGTTTTTCAAACGGCAGTTCTGGCGCGTAGCGTCAGGGTGTGCGTTCACCTAAAGACTTCTTCCGCCCCCTCGCCGTCGGCGCTCCAGAACCGGTTCGCGAGATCCCATTTCGGCCAAGCCGAATGCTTCACTTCTTCCCGCCAAATAACGAGAAGATGCGAAGCAAGGTGCCATCACTTGTCGGCAAGGTAGACGTACTCGTCGCCAACCTCGAAGACGGCGTACCCATGGCAGAAAAAGATGCAGCCCGAGCAGGTCTTGTCGATGTCGCTCAAAATGTTGACTTTGGGTCGACCCAACTGTGGACCCGAGTCAACAGCCTTGACTCTCCTTGGTGTCTCGCTGACATCCGCGCCGCAGTTATCGAGGCAGGGCACGCCGTCGACGTCATCATCCTGCCGAAAGTCGAGGGTGCCGAAGATATTCACTACGCCGATCGCCTCATCGCCCAGCTCGAGGCAGAAGCAGGGCTCACGCGACCGATCCTGATTCACGCAATCCTTGAGACCGCCCGTGGTGTTGCAAACGTCGAAGAGATCTGCCTGGCCTCACCCCGCATGCAGGGACTTTCACTCGGCCCCGCAGACCTCGCCGCAAACCGACGCATGAAGACCACTCGGGTCGGTGGCGGCCACCCTGATTACCTCGTTCGGTCAGATCCTGATGCGGAGAACCCAGATGCAGAGCGCGCGACGTTCCAACAAGACCTCTGGCACTACACGATCGCTCGCATGGTCGACGCGTGCGTGATGGCAGGAATCCTCCCGTACTACGGCCCATTTGGCGACATTCGAGATACCACGGCGTGCGCCGATCAGTTCCGCAACGCCTACTTGCTCGGATGCGTTGGTGCATGGAGTCTCCACCCCGACCAAATCGCAGTCGCCAAAGAAGTGTTCTCGCCATCAGCGGAACAAGTGGCTCATGCCCGCCGCGTCATCGAAGCAATGGGTGACGGGACAGGGGCGATCATGCTCGACGGCAAAATGGAAGACGACGCATCGGTGAAGCAATGCCAAGTCGTTGTTCGACTTGCTGAGCAGCTTGCCGAAAGCGACCCAGAGCTCGCTGCGCTGTATGAGATGGGAGCCTGAAATGTCATCACTACGACCACGCCGATCGGTTCTCTATATGCCTGCAGCAAATGAGCGGGCACTCGAAAAGGCAAAGACAATCCCGGCTGATGCGATCATCTTCGACCTCGAAGACGCTGTAGCCCCCGACGCAAAAGAAGCCGCTCGAGCAAATGCGGTCGCTGCCGGGTCATCGGGTGAGTACGGGAATCGCGAACTCACCATTCGCTGTAATGGCCTCGACACTCCTTGGGGTGCAGACGATCTTGCTGCTGCGGCATCCTCAGGTGCTGCGGCCGTTGTCATCCCAAAGGTGACATCAACCGATCATCTCAACGAAGTCGACGCGAAACTTCGCGCCGCCGGCGCACCAGATGAAATGACGATCTGGGCGATGGTCGAAACTCCAACAGCAATTTTTGATGTCCGGTCGATTGCGGCGCACCCTCGGGTCAATGTCCTCGTGATGGGAACAAACGACCTCGTGAAAGAACTTCGTGCTGAACAACAGGCCAACCGTGCTCCGCTTCTCCCCCATCTCGCAATGGCGCTTCTCGGAGCTCGAGAGGCCGACAAAGTCATTCTCGACGGGGTCTACAACGATGTGAAGAATGCTGATGGTTTCTTAGTTGAAGCAGAGCAGGGACGAGCATTCGGATTCGATGGAAAGACCCTTATTCACCCAACGCAAGTTGAGCCAGCGAATGACGTATGGGCACCTTCAGAAGCCGATATCGACTACTCGCAGCGAGTGATTGCTGCATTTGACGAAGCGGTGAGCGAAGGCCGAGGGGTCATCACGGTAGATGGCCGAATGATCGAGAACCTGCATGTCGATAACGCCCGACGGGTACTCGCCACCGCAGCCGCCATCGCTGACCTACAGAGCTAACTACGACGAACTGTCGCCTGAAAGGCGCCGACCAATTTCAACGATTCGCTCCGTTGAATTGTTCGCGTCATCGCCCTTCTCTTCAAGCAACATCGAACGGTCTTTTGCAGCTTCGCGTTCAGCACGTTCAGTATCGGCCCGCTCGATCGCAGCTTCGGTGCCGTGCTCATTGATGAACTCCGCCCACTCGACCAGCGCATCGACCATCTCGTCTTCGGGCACGACTGCGACATTCCGTCCCTTCACGAATAGGTGGCCACGCTTGTTACCTGCGGCGATTCCGATATCGGCCTCACGTGCCTCCCCCGGGCCGTTCACCACGCAGCCCATGACAGCCACCTGAAGTGGCAACTGGCGCTCACCAAAGGCTTCCATTGCCTTCTGAGCAACTTCGATCACATCGACTTCCGCCCGGCCGCACGACGGGCACGCAATGAGGTCAACGTTCTTGCGCTCTCGAAGACCCAAGGCCTCAAGGAGTTGTCGGCCAGCTCGGGCCTCTTCGACTGGGTCAGCCGTCAACGAATACCTAATGGTGTCGCCGATCCCTTCGAGGAGAAGCGTAGAGATTCCTGCCGTTGCCTTCACTAAACCTGCAGGTGGCGGTCCCGCCTCGGTAACGCCGAGGTGAAGAGGATGATCGGTGACTTCAGCAAGTTGTCGATACGCCTCAACCATCAACGGGACACTTGACGCTTTGACAGAAATCTTGACCAGATCGAAGTCGACTTCGGCGAAATACTCAAGTTCTCGCTGCGCTGATTCGACCATCGCCTCGGGAGTTGCTCCTCCGTACTTGTCGTACAGGTCAGGGTCGAGCGACCCTGCATTCACACCAATTCGAATCGGCACGCCACGATCGCGACATTCCGAGGCCACCGCCTTGATGTTCTCTGGCTTGCGGATATTTCCGGGGTTCAATCGGAGACCGTGTACACCAGCTTCGAGTGCGGCTAACGCCATTTTGTATTGATGGTGAATGTCCGCAATCACCGGGATCGGCGAACGAGGAACAATCTGTGCCAAACCGACAGCGGCCTCAGATTCATTACAGGTGCACCGAACGATGTCGCAACCAGCTGCAGCGAGGGCATAGATCTGCTGGAGGGTGCCCTCAACATCAGCTGTTTTTGTCACCGTCATTGACTGCACTGTGATCGGCGAATCGCCACCGACTGGCACACCGCCAACATCGATCACTCTCGACTTACGCCGCTCCCCTGACCATCCTGTGACTTCCATCAGATACTCCTCAGCGAATTGGGTTGACAATGTCGAGATACAAACCGGACATGAACATAAAGGCCAGCATTGCCACCACCGCCATCGTCAAGGGGACGAGTCGTGCAACATCAGCGTGGTACCTCGTGCGCGTCCTGCCTTCCCGCACGCGCTCATAGGTTGCGATTGCGGCGTGACCCCCATCGAGTGGCAGCAGCGGGAAAAGGTTGAACACGCCAACGAACACATTCAGGAACGCCAGAAGTTCGATCACACCGGCAAACCCACCTGATTGCCCGACATCGTCACTGACCGCAGTAATCCCCACAAGAGTCGTCGGTCTTGTCATCGGGTCTGCATTGTCCCCGGCGAGATGCGAGAACACATTCGCCGGGTTGAGAACGGTCACCACACCTCTTGTCGACATCCACATCTGATCTGCAATCGCTGATGCTGAGTGCCATGGTGACGTCCACCACGCACGTTGCTCTAAGGCGACTGGCATGACCGTTGATACACCAAGGAATGCTGATGACCCATCACCGCCAACGAGTGCATTCGACCCGAGAGTTGCGACGACCGAAGTTTCGACACCCTCACGTTGAAGTCCAATCTCGACAGTTGACCCAGGGTCGAACGACCGCACGACATCGCCAAGTGCACCATCCACGACCTGACGGCCGTCAATATCGATAATCACGTCACCTGGCTCGACAACACCACTTGCCGGCATATTGTCGCCAACTGACACCACTTCAGCGCCCGGCAGCAGAACTGCTTCGCCACGAACAGCAAAGACCGCCGAAAGCAACACGAGCGCTAACAGAAAATGCATCAGTGATCCGGCGGTGATGACGAGCATTCGCTTCGGGTAGGACTTCGAGCGATAGGTCTGTTCTTCATCGGCCTGGTCGACATCGTCCATCATGTTCATGCCAACAATTCGCACGAAGGCACCGAGCGGTAGCGCACGCACTCCGAACTCTGTCGACCGACGATGCATGCTCCAGACCCGAGGACCAAAACCAACAAAGAACTGTGTGACTTTCATCCCGCTCCATCGAGCGGTGGCGTAATGACCGACCTCATGCAGCACAATCGATAGAAGCAAACCAACCGCGAACACAAACCACCAGATATTTGCGACTGCGATTGCCACGAATATGCCCACGAGCACGATGAGCCCGAGGACACCAGAGCGATTTTCATCAGGACTACGTTCACCAACAGCGCCGCCAGCGACGACTTCGGAGACAAACCGCGACGACGCCGATGGGGCAGGCCACGACGCGGGAGATGGTGATTCTGGCTTCATGTTGTTGGTCACGATTCCTCTTACGAAATCATGCCACTGATGACGCGCTCCGCGTCCTCACGAGCACGACGATCTGCGTCGACAACTTCCTCAACCGATGTAGGCATCGTGATCGCTGACTGCTCCAACACCGACGCAGAGACATCATGAATCTGATGCCAGGAGATTCGACGATCCATGAACGCATCGACAGCAACCTCATTCGCAGCCGAAATAACGGCGGGAGCGGTTCCCCCGGCGCGCCCAGCGGCATACGCAAGGTCGAGACACCTGAACGCACTTTGGTCAGGCGGTTCGAAATCCAACTGAGAAAGTTGTGTCCAGTCGATCTTTCCAAAAGGAGTCGTTAAGCGTTGAGGCCACGCGAGCGCATACCCAATCGGCAGCCGCATATCTGGCATCGATAACTGTGCAATCGTTGAACCGTCGGTGAATTCGACCATTGAATGCACCACCGACTGAGGGTGAACGACAACATCGATGTCGTCAAAGTCAGTACCGAACAACTCATGAGCCTCGATCACCTCAAGACCCTTATTCATCAGCGTCGACGAGTCGATCGTGATCTTCGGCCCCATCGACCAGGTTGGATGTTGCAATGCTTCGTCAACGCTCACGGTCTCGAGGTCGGTATACGAACGACCCCGGAACGGACCGCCGCTCGCGGTGAGAACTAGCCGAGCAACCTCGCGCTGCGTATCGGTCGATGATCGAAGACATTGGTGAAGCGCACAATGCTCGGAATCGACTGGGACAAGTTCGGCACCCGGTACATCTCGCAGCGGCTGCACCACCGGACCCGCTGCGATAAGGCTCTCCTTATTTGCAAGCCCAAGTCGTCGACCATTCGCCAGCGTCGCCATGGTCACCGGAAGTCCTGCAAAACCCACGACTCCGTTAATCACCACGTCGGCGATGCCACACATGTCGGTCGCATCCGAAACGACCTCAATCTCTCCGATGCCGGCGAGTGCATCACGAACTTTTTCTCGGGCTACGTCGTCACTCATCGCTACGACCAACGGCCGAAACTTCGTTGCTTGTTCGATGACAAGATCAACTGAACTCCCAGCTGATAATCCAACAACCACGTAATGATCAGGGTCAGCCGAGATGACCTCCAACGTTTGTCGGCCGATCGACCCTGTTGAGCCCGCGATTGCAACCCGAATGGGAGCCATGAGTCGTTAGGAACTCGTCAGCCAGCCCAAGGCTCAAGGATCAGGGTCAAGTAATAGACGACCGGCAATGTGAGCAAGAACCCATCGAACCTGTCGAGTACACCGCCGTGCCCTTTCACCAATGAGCCAAAATCTTTGACCCCAAGGTTCCGTTTGAACATTGACTCAACGAGATCACCCATCGGGGCGAAGATCGACACCACGAGTGCGAGCAGCAAGAGATCGCCGGTGCTGTCCCATGTGGTGTTCCACCCGCCAATACCAGCAACGATGAGAACAACGATGGTGAGCAACGCCCCACCAATGAACCCCTCAACAGTCTTGCCAGGGGAAATCCACGAACGGAGCGGAGTTCGACCAGCAGCGGCACCAACAAATAGTGCACCAACATCGTTTGCAACCACTGCGAGCGCCAACATGAACAGCGTGTCAGTTCCGTTATCCGCCCGGAGCACCTCACCGGAGGTCGAGAAACGCAGGATCAGACCTGCGTACGCTCCTGCAAGACCGATCCACACAATTGGCAGCGTCGTAATCGACACATTCGGCAATGGGCCAATATCAACCGAACGTGCTCCGATATATGTTCCTGCAGTTGCAATGAACGCAAACACAATGACGAGCGGCAATGCCCCATCGCCCTGCCAGTACGCAGCAAGTGGAGCAACGACACACGCGACGATTCCGGGGACAACTGCTGGGCGATACCCCTTCTCGGTCACCTTGTCATAGAACTCAACAGCGGCAAGACCTAAAACCACAGCGACCAGCACAAGCGCTGCCCACGGTCGGTAGACGAGCGTCCCAACGAAGATCGCAACGAGCAGGATGCCAACAGCTGTAGCTACCGGCATATCTCGCCCGCTCGATGCAGGAGCACCAGGGCGAGGAACACCCGACTTCGATTTAGCGGAAGGCCGACGTCGGGTTCCGCCCGAATCCTCACGAACAGCAGCTTGAGCTGCTGAAGATGGGCGGTCCATGCCAGAAGGATCAGTACCGATCACGATTCTGTTCTGCTCTGTTGAAGCTGGAGCTGGAGCTGATGCCTGCGCAGGCTCATCAAACGCGCCAATTGAAGGTGACTCTCGAGTCGGCTCAGGAGTATCACTCGGCTGCCACACCGGCTGTTCGGCGGTGAATGTCGCCCACAGGTCATCTTCTGACCTTCCCGTTGGCACGTCGTCATCGAGAATTCCGAGGTCGTCATCGTCAAATGACCGAACCGGAAGCCGTTCCTCGGTATCTTCACTCGACTCATTTCGACGTGGCATTCCACCAGAGGGCGCTTCAGTCCAATGCGGCAGTGGACCTGACTCATCGTCAAATGAGAACGTTGGAGCCGCCGGCTGCTCTTCGGTATTCGAGTCATCTCCTGAACGTCGACGTTCAGGTCCATCGAACAATGACCCTGAATCGCCCCACATATCGTCACTCATCGTGCATCGCCTCCCTACACCTCAAGGAGTTCGGTCTCTTTGCGACCAAGCCCCTGATCAATTCGCTCCACATGGTCGTGGGTGTACTTGTCGAGTTCTTTTTCGGCCCGTTCGAGATCATCTGCGGAGATGTCGCCATCATTCTTGGCACTTTCGAGCGTTTTACGCGCGTCTCGGCGAATGTTTCGAACCGCAATTCGCCCGTCTTCTGCCATGTTCTTGGCAACCTTCACGTAATCACGCCGTCGCTCCTCGGTAAGGGCGGGGAAGTTCAATCGGATAACGACACCATCATTGTTTGGCGCAACCCCAAGGTCACTATCTCTGATTGCCTTCTCAACCGCTCCGAGCGAGGCTCGATCATGTGGCTTGATGAGCAACTGGCGAGCCTCAGGCACCTGAATTGATGCGAGTTGTTGCAGAGGCACGTTTGCGCCGTAGTACTCAACTTGAAGTTGCTCAACCAACGCCGGAGCAGCACGCCCCGTGCGAACGGTCGCGAACTGCGATTGCACGTGTAGAACGGCTTTTTCCATCTTGTCGATGGCCTCGAGAATTGTCTCGTCGATCACTCCCCCAGCGTACCCACCTGTCGGCACCCCATTGGGGACAGCATCAAAATGTTGGATGATTAGAGAACGCGTTCTGGATTCTCAGACATCGTGAACCATCGTGCCAACAGATTCTCCGCAGAGAATCGAGCGCAATACACCCGGTGCGGTCATGTCGAATACGACGATCGGGATCGAGTTATCCCGGCAGAACGCAATCGCAGTTGCGTCCATGACCTTCAAATTCTTCGTCATGACTTCCATGTAACCGACTTCGTCGTACTTCACTGCCGAATCATCAACCCGTGGGTCAGCGTCGTACACCCCATCGACGCCCGAGTGTGTGCCTTTCAGAAGAGCGTCCGCTTCGATCTCTGCGGCTCGAAGCGCTGCTGCGGTGTCGGTGGTAAAAAATGGATTGCCGGTACCAGCCGCAAAGATCACAACACGACCTTTTTCGAGATGGCGAACTGCGCGTCGGCGGATGTATGCCTCGGCAATTCGTGGCATCTCAATCGCTGATTGCACACGCGTTGGCTGGCCTTGGCGCTCTAACGCATCTTGCAGCGCCAGCGCATTCATCACGGTGCCGAGCATTCCAATGTGGTCGCTCTGGGTGGCATCCATGCCCTCCATTGCGCCCGTCCTGCCACGCCAGAAGTTGCCACCTCCGACAACGACTGCGACGTCTACACCAAGATTCTGGCGAAGATCGATGATTTCTCGCGCCGTCGCATCGAGCGTTGGCCCATCAAGACCGCGGCCCGAGGGACCCGCTAACGCCTCACCAGAGGGCTTAAAGACGATTCGTCGCCATCGTGGGGTGGTCGTCGCATCGTCAGCCATGTGTGAATTATTTCAGCCGATTTCGACCTGAGCGAACCGGACGATTCCGGCGGAGCCAATCACCTGCTGGATCGACTGCTTGTCATCTTTCGCAAACGGCTGCTCGAGCAAGCAGACATCTTTGAAGAACCCACCGATACGGCCTTCGACAATCTTTTCGATGGCTTGCTCTGGCTTGCCCTCGTTACGAGTAATCGTCTCCAGCGTTGCACGCTCAGCTGAAACGACGTCGGCAGGAACATCATCACGGGTCAAGTACTGCGGGCGAGCGAATGCGATATGCACTGCAATGTCGTGGGCAAGTTCATCGTTTGCACCTGACATCTCAACAAGCACACCGTTTACACCTCGACCACCCTGAATGTGCTCATAGTGACCGATTGTGTTGCCATCTGCGGCAACCATATGGACGACATCACCAAGCTCGATCTTCTCTTTGAGCAGGATGCGAAGCTCTTCAAGTTGGGTCTCGCGAGTTGCAACCGCATCGGCGCCTCCAGCGAGCACCGCCTTGAGCAGCTCCGATGCCTCATTGAGGAAGTGCTCACTTCCAGCAACGAAGTCGGTTTCACACTTCAGCTGAACCATTGCGGCGGTCGAGCCCTCAATACCGAGAGCAACGAGACCTTGGTTGTTTTCGCGGTCGTCGCGCTTGGCGCTTGCGGCCAAACCCTTTTCGCGAAGGTACTGCTTTGCGGCCTCGATGTCACCTGAGGATTCCTCGAGTGCCTTCTTGCAGTCCATCATTCCTGCGCCAGTTGATTCGCGCAGTGCTTTTACGTCTTGTGCGGTGAATGACATGTGTCAGCCTCTCTTCAAATCTGATCAGGACTCAGCCGGGGCATCGGCTGCAGGAGTTTCGTCGGCCGCTGGCGCTTCAGCAGCGGCGTCGTCGGCTGCCTTCTTTGCGGCCATGCGTGCCTCACGCTCAGCCTGGGCACGGGCAGCAGCAGCGCGAGCTTCGGCCTGGGCCTGAGCAAATGCTGCTTCTTCCTCTGGGGTGCGCTCCTTGGGCTCTGGAATCGCTGGAGCAGCCTGCGGGCGACGAGAAGCGATATACCGGCCCTCGAGAACAGCTTCGGCAATGACATTTGCGAACAGCGCGTTTGCGCGGATGGCATCGTCATTACCAGGAATTGGGAACTGAATCGAGTCAGGATCGACATTGGTGTCGACCACTGCGACGACGGGGATTCCGAGCTTGTTTGCCTCGGTGACAGCGATGTGTTCTTTCATCGTGTCGAGGACGAAGATTGCGTCCGGAGCCTTCTTCATTGAGCGGAGACCACCGAGGTTGCGCTGCAACTTGGTGAGTTCACGGTCAAGGAGAAGGGCTTCTTTCTTGATCATGAGATCGAATTCACCGATCTCTTTCTGACGCTCAAGTTCAAGCATCTTGTTCACGCGGAGCGAGATGGTTCCGAAGTTGGTGAGCATTCCACCCAACCAACGTTCGTTGACGTACGGCATACCGCAGCGGTCAGCCGCTTCGCGGACTGGGTCTTGTGCTTGCTTCTTCGTTCCGACGAAGAGAACATTGCCGCCATCTGCGACGAGATCGCGGAGGAAGTTGTAGGCCGTCTCGACGCGGTTGAGAGTCTGGTCGAGGTCGATTATGTAAATGCCATTGCGTTCACCGAAGATGAATCGACGCATCTTTGGGTTCCAACGACGGGTCTGGTGGCCGAAGTGCGCACCTGCCTCAATCATCTGACGCATGCTGATGAGAGCCATGGGAGTCTCCTATGTAGGTTGCGGTTGGAGCTCAAGCCAGGGCGCCGAGGCGACCGCAATTGGCCTGAACATTTCTAATCTCGAGTGACCTGATTTCTCAGGTGCCGACCGGTTGGTAGGCCGTCTGACACGCTATCGGCGAGCGCTCAGGTTTTCACCGAGGATCTCGCTCCGACACGAGGGTCTCAGCTGTGACGGCCGTGGGGAGGCTTTGACTGGAACAAGACGAGCCCGGCCACGGCCCGAAAGCAACCACAGGGCGGGGTCAACGTAGTCGCCGTTAGCGCGCACACCGAGGTGGACCTTGCCCGTTGCGAGACCCACCGGATCACGTGCAGATACCGCTGACCCTCGCAGACGACGATCTGTTACCTCGATCCCACCGATTGTGACCAGAAGAGCAACGGTATTGCCCTCGACGAGAATTGTCAGATATCCGGTTCCACCGACCGTGCCGTGAAACCACACCGTGCCACTCGTAACAGATCGAATCTTGTCACCGGGTTGAGTAGCAAACTCGATTCCACGGTTCCCGCGGCACCAGCGACATTCTGGAGGGCGAAATGGATCAGAAACGGGGCGGTCGACAGGCATCGCCCAGCAGGAATTCGTCGATGCCTGCACCTTCGAGACTGTGGGAGGTGCAGCCAGTGTCCAAGTGATGGAATCTTGCTCATGGATAGCCAGCTGACCATCGTGCTGAGTGCCTTGAGTTGAACCACCGAAGGTCATAAGAAACGCAACGACGAGGACGATCATTGCGGCAACACATGTGAAATTACATATGGCCTGAGGCGCGTAGCCGAGATCGAAGGTGCAGAACAGAACGGGCATGCAACTGAGACACCCTTGACTCCGTAATGTCGAGAATTTCTGCGATATCCGCGAGGGTCAAATTTTCGTCGTAATACAGCGACAGCACAAGACGCTCCCGCTCGGGAAGATCGCGAACGGACCTGCGAATCACTTCCCGCAGTTCTTCTGCTTCGATGGCAATCACCGGCGTATGAGCACCGTCGAGTTCGTCGGCTTCGGGTTCGTAGCCCATGGAAATCGCACGATCCAGCGTGCCGATCGTCGTGGTGGCAACCTCGGACAGCCACGACGCCAACTCGTCGACCGAAATCTCGAGATGCGAGGCAAGCTCGTCCTCGCTCGGCGAACGTCCCAGCGATCGCTCGAGTTCGGACATCGCTTGTTCGATCTGGCGCGCATGATTGCGAACTGCGCGAGGAACCCAATCGAGTTCTCGTAGACCATCGTAAATCGCGCCTCTGATTCGCGGCGCTGCGTATGTTTCGAACTTCACCCCGTGGGTCGTGTCGAACTTCTCGATGGCATCGATCAGCCCGAATACGCCATAACCAACGAGATCGGCAGGATCGACTGAGCGTGGGAGACCTGAGCCAACACGCCCGGCAACGAACTTGACGAGTGGCGAATAGTGCACGATGAGATGGTCGCGAGCCGACGGGGCGCGGCGCCGGGCCCACCGATTCCATTGATCGGCAAGTTCCGTGGCTGCGTCGACAAGTCCAGGACGTTGTCCGGCCGGAGGCGGGGGCGGAGGTGGCGGAGTCATGCGCGTGGGTGCGACTGCCGGTACGCGGCCGTGAGTCGCTCTTTACTGACGTGGGTATACCGCTGCGTTGTTGCGACGTCGGAGTGACCAAGAAGTTCCTGAACCGCCCGCAGGTCTGCTCCACCGTCGAGTAGGTGGGTTGCGTACGTATGCCGCAAGGCATGAGGGTGCGTGGGCGAAGCGCTTCTGCGGTCAAGGATGCGGCGAACATCGCGCGGAGTAAGTCGGCGCCCGCGCTCATTCGTGAATAGCGCGTCACCGACTTCTGGTGGTGCTGCTTCGGAGCGAAGCTCGACCCATGCGCGCACCGCATCGGATGCTGGTTCTCCGAGGGGGACACGACGCTCTTTCGAACCTTTTCCCCAAACCCGCAGCGCTTGGTGAGTGAGATCGATCGATGAGCAGTCAAGTGAACACAGTTCAGCAACGCGCAGGCCCGACCCGTACAACAACTCAAGAACCGCATCGTCTCTGCGTCGACGCCACAGTGGCTCATCTGGATCGAACTCGGGTTCAAGGAGGTGTTCAAGATCCCGCCGATCGAGAACTCGCGGTAAACGCCCCGTCCCTCCGCTCACATGTACACCAAGGGTTGGATCTGTTTCTGCAACACCGTGGCGTATGGCCCATTTGAAATATCGCCTGATCGCCGCAACTTTTCTCGCGATGCTGCGCTGGGCATATTGGCGAGTGGAAAGATGCGCAACGTAGCGCCGCACCATTGTTCGATGGAGATTTGCAGGGTCGGCGATATTCATTCGCGCAATCCATTCGGTAAACATCCGAAGATCGGACCTGTATGCCTCGAGCGTGCGCTCGGACAACGAAGTCAACGACGCGATAAAACGATCGATCTGCCAAAGGTCGACCTGTTCGGTCTCTGTTGCGGGATCGATGTCCACCCCATCGAGGGTATTCCCTCATTGATGCTCTTTGCCGGACACCAGCATGGAGCCCGACAGTTCGAGCCAACCATTGCTTTCGATGATGATCTCGAGTCGAAGGAGTTCGCCCACTGCAACTACAACCTCACCAATCGGCACCGAGAGACGCTGAACTAGTTGATCAAGGGTCAGCGACCCATGTGAGAGTTCGTGCGTGATTTCAATCGCCCTTCCTTTCCTATGGGGCGTCGTGAGCGGTGGATTTTGTTCGGCGCGGCTCACCTCGAACTTGCGAAGTACCTCATCAACACTTGTGATCGGAGTTGCCCCATCGCGAATCAGAGCATTGGTGCCACTAGAAGAAGGGACTTGGAGATTTCCTGGAACCGCCATGACCTCGCGGCCGCGATCAAGTGCCTCGCGGCACGCCTCATCGGGCAAGCCAAGCATTGAGAATCCGGCTAAACCGCGGCCAACATGAACTTCAACCTGCACCGAGTAGCCACGCGCTCCTAAGAGTGTTGCCGACGTCACCGAAGCGATCACAGAGGCACGTCCGTCCGAATTGTGACGGCGAGGGGCGCTAACCCGAGAGAGTGCCGACAATGTATGTGGCCGTTGTGTCACACTCGTTTCGTGCAGTGGAAACGTCTTGGCACGATTGCGTTGAGCGTCAGTTTTGCCGGAACAACTTTGGTGGCTTGTGGCGAGTCAATTCCCATTCCCGACGCCGCTGCGTTTTGTGAGGAGCTCCGCAACAATCGATCAGCGATCGTGAGTGGAACAATCTCGAGCGAGCTTGAGATGACAACCACACTCGAGCTCTACCGAAGACTCGATGCACTTGCGCCCCTTGCAGTTTCACAAGAGTGGGCTGTCGTCCTCAATGCGATTGAGACTGCGAACACCGTCGTTCCTGGCGATCAAGATGGCGTCCAACGGGTTGCTGCTGCGGCATACCAAAGCGAGGCTGCAGCGCTTGCGATTGCTGAATGGGCGATGGCCTCGTGCGAGGTCGACCTTGGCCCGGTCACGACCCTCGTCCCTCACGATGCTCCCGAGCCGGCGAAGCCCGTCGGAGCGGAGAACTAAACCTCAGACAATCTCGCCGCGACGCAAGATCACGTTGTCACAGAGGCCGTATTCCTTTGCTTGCTCTGCGGTAAACCAACGGTCGCGTTCTGAGTCTTCCTGAATCTGCTCGAGCGGTTGCCCTGAGTGTTCAGCAATGAGTTGTGCCATACGCAACTTGGTGTAAGCGAGTTGCTCGGCCTGAATTGCAATGTCAGCTGCCTGCCCGCGAAGTCCAGCAAGCGGTTGGTGCATCATGATCCGAGCATTCGGAAGGCTGTAGCGCTTGCCAGCTGCGCCTGCAGTGAGCAAGAACTGGCCCATCGAAGCTGCGAGACCCAGGCACACAGTTGCAACATCACATGAAACAAATTGCATCGTGTCGTAGATCGCCATGCCGGCGGTCACCGAACCACCCGGCGAGTTGATGTACAGCCAGATATCGCTGTTCGGATCTTCTCCCTCGAGGTACAGCAACTGGGCACAAATCTGATTGGCAATTTCATCATTGACATCAGAGCCCAGCAGCACGACCCGATTCTTCAACAGACGGTTAAAGACATCGCTTCGAGGATCAATTCCACCATCGAGAGCGATCGGGCTTGGCTGTACGTTGTCGGCGGACATGGGTGTAAGGCTACCCGTCCTTTCGCCCGCGCTCAGCGTGCAGCTCCGGAAAGAAGCACAACAATTGGGCGGTCATCGAGAACACCCATCTCAACCTCAGTGATTGCACCGGCCACACCGGCCGATCCTGTCGCCGAAGTTGGCGGCCCAAACGTGTTGACAATCTCATGCGCCCGAACGATATTCAACTCGGGGGCGACCACTGATCGGCCGCTAGATCGCCGAAGCGCACGAGAAATGCTGATCCAGTCATAGGTCTCATCGTCAAGAATTCCATCAGCAAGAGATGCTGGCGCTTCCCATGTCGTCATGATCTCCGACCAATGACACTCTGGCGCATCAACATCTGCCGCCAGCTGCAACGCACGATCGAGCGGCGCGCAGCCCTCTGCTTGCACCACGACGAGCGGGATGTCATCGCCGAGTCCGAGGGCCAACGACGTCGCTAGCGCCCCTCCCCCAACCTGTACGTAGATCGCTTGCGGGCTCACGCCTGCCTTACGAAGTTGATCTCGAATCTCCCAACCAATCGTTCTCCCGCCATCGAGGCACCAAGCATTTGCAGGGCCTTGAACACTGAACGGCACCGAACCGGATGCGACGGCGTCACGAAAGGCCAACATTGCGGGATCACCTGAGACGCCATCGGCACGCTCACAACGATTGACCGTCGCACCATGTGCATCCAGGCCGCTTCCAAATGCATCATCCATCCAGGTAGGCACGAACACCTCGAGTGGCCAACTCTGGCTAGCGGCAACCTCTGCTGCGGCAAGCGCAGCGTTCCCGCAAGAGGAAATCGCTAATGGAGCTCGCTGTGGAAGTAAGCCAAGTGTCTCAGCAACGATCAGGTGCAACATGATTCCAACGAGATGTCGAGACTTGTGAGATCCGCTTACGCCAACGGTTTCATTCTTCGCCCACACCGGTCGCCCAAGCGACTCACTTACGCCATCGTGGAGTTCGAATGGCGTAACACCGAACTGGCCGGCAACCGACCGGGCGAGAGCCACGGCGTCGGCATCAGACATCCCGTTTGATCGAGCAAAGGCCCACCAGCCCATCCGTTCGCGATAACGAACGAATGGATTCGGTTCATCGTCATCGATCGGAATCGACGGCAATGCAGAGTCGTCAACGAACTCGAGTACGTGAAAAGGGTCAGATTCAGTGGCCTGGCTGCATATCCAAGAGCAGGCACGGGAGATCTCAATCTCTTCGCCGCACACCACGCATCGGAGACCGGTCACCATGGCAGGTGGTCAGGAGGCTGCAACTCGATCGTTGAATTCAACGATCATCGTGTCCCAGATATCGACATACCGTCGGAGGTTCCGCCAGAACGACTGGTGACGACGTTCTTCGAACAACTCGAACGGCGTCCCCTGCTGCTCAACCCAGGTGTAGTAGCCCAAGTTGAAGACGCGACGGCGATCGGCCTCGGTCATTTCGATCATGTTCTCAGTTGACACATTCGCAAGGTGCTCGCCGAAGATTGCCGCTGCATCCGCATCTGAGAGCTCTCCGTTGTATTTCGTTGCGAGAGTCTTTGCTCGCTCACTTGGGTACAACGCTCCCCCATCAGTTGCAACGGTGATGAGCGCGTCATCAGCACCAAGATCGAGCAGCCGGGCAGTCTTGATTGCCGCCAAGGTATTGCAGATCGCAGAGAAGCCAAAATGTGACAGTGCTTCGATCAATGACTGATCGATTCCAACACGGTCAGCGAGAAGGCGGCGACCTGCGTCAGTGTTGAACAACACGTCAAGTTCGTCAGTTGAGCGGTCGCTGATTGCGACGACGACATCGGTGTTCATCACATTGTGGATGAGCGGGATGTGCTTATCCCCGATGCCCTGAATGTTGTGCTCCCCGTAACCGTTCTCGAGCATTGTCGGACACTCCAATGCCTCAACAGCGACGATCTTCGTGCCGTATTCATCTTTCAGACGGTCGCCGGCAGCGATCGTTCCGGCCGAACCGGTTGCTGATGTGAACGCTGCCAACCGCAGATCACGGCCAGAACTGCTACGCACATGCTCAAACACATGGGAGAGCGCTCGACCAGTGACGTTGTAATGGCCGAGGTGGTTTCCAAACTCTGAAAACTGGTTGAGCACGAAATTATCTGAGTCGAGTGCAAGTTCGTTGCACGCGTCGTAAATCTCTTTGACGTTCGATTCGGTGCCATGGGTTCTGATGACATCTTCCGCCGGGTTCTCGCACCAGCGATCGAGCCAGTCGAACCGTTCCTGACTCATACCCTCTGGAAGAATTGCAACGCCCCGGCTCGCCATAATTCGACTGATCGCGATTCCACCGCGGGCATAGTTGCCGGTCGAAGGCCAAATCGCACGGTGACGAGTTGGATCAAACTGTCCCGTCACGACCCGCGGTGCCAAACACGAATATGCGGCGAGCACCTTGTGCGCGGTAATCATCGGGAATCGATCGCCAAATACGACAATGATCGGGCTATCGATACCGGTGAGTACCTTCGTCAACACGACATGGTCTGGCACTGACACTCGGTTGCCCGCGAGGTCGTTGTACCAATGGACGCGCCAAAGGTTGCGGGCATCAGCACCTTGTGGGTCGGCATCACCGACAAGGTTCGGGTCAACAGTTGACGGATCCGCAAGTTGCGCAAATGTCGGAAGCACGATGCCTCGCTCAGCGAAACGACGTACAGAGTTCTGGAGTGCACCCTCATCGACCAGCCGGTCGGCGAGCCCAAATTGATTCTCCAATGCGTCAGTGATGTCAGTAGATACAGCTGTCACGCCTCCAGTCTGGCACCGATCAGCTAAGTGCGTCACCTCACCACGATTTCTCCACCAATAAATGCTCTACGGTTGATCCATGGGTACTCGACCACACCTTCGCGTTGGAGCCTGTTACGACTTCCGAAATCCACCCGGTTCTCCCCTTTCTTGGCCGCAGCTC
Organism: Ilumatobacteraceae bacterium; assembly: GCA_023257035.1. Taxonomy (GTDB): domain Bacteria; phylum Actinomycetota; class Acidimicrobiia; order Acidimicrobiales; family Ilumatobacteraceae; genus Casp-actino5. The sequence goes on from JALRDI010000298.1 coordinate 19,280, forward strand.
TATGGCGCTGTTCTCGATCAAATCGCATGGTTAGATGAACTTGGATACGACCTTGTGTGGTTTACCGAACATCACTTTGTTGACGACGGATATCTTCCGTCATGGATTCCAGTTGCGGGGGCGGTTGCCGGTCGGACCACCAACATCCGGATCTCCTCCGACATCACGTTGATGCCGTTTCAAGAGCCATTGCGCCTGGCCGAAGATCTCGCTGTACTCGACAACATCTCTCACGGGCGCATGGAAATTGGTGTCGGAATGGGATACGCCCTTCACGAATTTCATGGGTTTAACATTCCGCGCCCACAGCGTGTGTCACGAACAGAAGAGGGCGTCGAAATCCTTCAGCGGGCATTCACTGGTGAGCGATTCTCATTTGAGGGCAAACGTTTCACCTACAACGATGTCCGAGTCACGCCGACACCAGTCCAAGAAGGTGGACCCCCAATTTGGATGGCCGCAATGGGGCGACCTGGAGCCGAACGCGCCGCCCGGCTTGGCCTCCACCTGCTTCCACAAGGTGCGCCCGATCAGGTGCTCGAGCCATGGCGAGAGGCAACCCGGTCGTTCGGAGTTGATCCATCAACCCGGCGAGTCGGCATTATTCGCCCCTGGCTCGTCACCGATGATCGCGACCGCGACTGGCCACCGATTCGTGCCGCCGAGCGATACAAAGCCGGGATCTACGCCGACTGGCTCACCAACTCTGGCGACAATGTGTCACTGCAACTCACCGGAGGCTCTGATCCGATCCCTCAAACGTGGGTGGTCGGAGACGAAGACAAAGTGTTTAACGACATGTGCGAGTTCATCGAGACCCACGGCATCACCGATGTGGTGACGTGGGGATGCCCACCCGGATTTCATCCAGAACAGATGAACGAAAGTTTTGAGCGGTTTGCTCGAGAGGTACTACCACGACTCCGAGAGCGTTACTAACAGCCATTCAGCCTTACCTCAACAAAAGTGACCGCATTCACCCGTTGTCATCCGCAACAGTAGGAGTTATGAAACGCCTCGTTGCCCTCTCAGCACTCGGCTCGCTCATGGCGATCACCGCAGCATGCTCGTCGTCAATCACGCTCACCGATGAGCCCGCAGCAACGCTCGGAACGCCCGAAACCACCATCGTGAGTGCCGAGCCCACGACATCGAACCAGGCCACAGAGTCGTCAGTAGTAAGCGATAACACTGAAGATGATTCGGCTGATTCGTCGTCGGAAACGACCGAGACAACAGTTGCACCTGAGACAACCTCAACAACCACAACAGATGAACC
>JALRDI010000338.1 GCA_023257035.1 Ilumatobacteraceae bacterium
GATAAGGGAAACACTACAACTTTGTGGAGGAATGATGGATATTTCAGTAGACGTTCAGAATGTTAGTTTTATTATTGACGCTGAAGATGAGAGCGAGGCTATCGCTAGAGTAGAAGATATGCTTCAGGAAATTGCCTGGGACTGGACCCAGCCCTACGCAGGATAAGGAGTAATCATGCAGTTTCACTATGTTGTTGGATTCGATACTGATATGCAGAAGTGGTTTGTAGAGTTTGATACCTTTGGCTACTTCCCTGATGGAAATGTCTATGACTATGATCCATCTTCCCCCGAAACTAACTATGGATGGTTTGCCCCTGGCGATGATACGCCTGTGGAGGCGGCACTTGATGACGCTCTAGTTAGAATTCTTGGATACATTGTAGATACCTGGCCTGCTCCTGGGGTGGTGGTGGCTAATGCCTGATATCACCATGCACCTTACTGCTAACTTCTATCCACCCATTCCCGCCGATATTCCTTCACCGCTTCGATGAGCGCTCCTGGCGAGAAGTGCGATGCGAATGCGTACGGCAAGCCAAGGGCTGCTGCGAGTTGGGCTCCAAAGAGCGACGAACCGAGGATGTACAGCGGCACACAGGTTCCTGCTCCGGGAATCGCCGCAACGCCGTCTGATCGATCGACGCCGTCGAGCAAATCACGAAGTTCAGCAACATCTGATGGGAACGTGTCAGACGAGGTGTGATCGCGTCGCATTGCCCGCAAGGTGACTTGGTCACTTCCAGGCGCTCGCCCAAGGCCCAACTCAATGCGGCCAGGGTGCAAGGTCGCAAGGGTTCCGTACTGCTCAGCGATCACGAGTGGAGCGTGGTTAGGCAGCATCACTCCTCCAGCGCCCAACTTGATCGTTGAAGTATGAGCCGCCACGTGGGCGATGAGCACTGCGGGAGAAGACGAGGCAACGGTCGGCAGATTGTGATGCTCGGCGTACCAGACTCGGGAATACCCGCATTGCTCAGCAAGCTGAGCGCTCTCAACGCAAGAGTTGAGGCCGTCAACGATCGACGTACCTCGTCGCACTCGAGCCAGATCAAGCATCGAGAGTGTTCCCACCATCTCCTTAGTCTGCCATCTGCGAGTCATTCATGCGAGACCGACAGCACTACCGTCGCGGTATGGCCCTCATCAGTGTCGAAGAGTTAGCAGCACGCATTGCGCGACGAGATGACGACCTCGTCATCTGCGATGTTCGGTTTGACCTTGCCGACCACGATCGCGGCAGACGGGATTACGACGCTGCTCACATTCCCGGGGCTCGATTCATTGACCTCCATCACGAACTTGCGGTACACGACGGGTCATCCCTAACTGGAGGGGGTCGCCACCCCCTACCGAGCACGACACAATTCGCTGAAGTCCTCGAACGAAACGGAATCAGCCCGACATCGTTCGTCGTTGCGTACGACGACGCCGGTGGAGCCATTGCGTCTCGAGTGTGGTGGATGCTGAGATCTGTTGGCCATCAGCACGTTGCAGTGCTCGATGGCGGGTACCCCGCGTGGGTTGCCGTTGGCGAGCACGTCGAGGATGCAGTTCTTACAGTTGCACGTGCTACGTACCCGGTTGTATCGGCATGGTCTGGGGTTGTTTCGGCCGATGACGTTGTTGCCGCCATCGACAGCGGCCGCACCGTCATCGATTCCCGCGCCGAGGTTCGTTATCGAGGAGACACCGAGCCGCTTGACCCTCGTGCTGGTCACGTGCCCGGAGCCGTCAACCTGTTCCACGGGGGGCATCTTGGCGATGATGGGCTTCATCGCCCGGTGCCAGAACTTCGCGACCGGCTCAACTCTGTTGAACTGGGTGACCAACCAATCGTCTACTGCGGAAGTGGAGTGACCGCGTGCCACAACCTGCTCATCATGTGCACATTGGGTATCGCCGAGCCCGGCGACGCGCTGCTCTACCCCGGGTCGTGGAGTGAGTGGTCACGCGATGAGCAGCGACCTGTGGCAATGGGAAATACGCCGTAACCGGCTTTGGGGTCAGCGAACTGCGAGCAAATCAACAACGAAGATGAGGGTTTCACCCGGGGCAATCACACCGCCCGCACCCTGATCGCCGTATCCCATGTGAGGCGGGATGGTGAGTCGACGGCGGCCGCCAACGCGCATTCCGGTCACACCTTGATCCCAACCTGAAATGACGTAACCCGCACCAAGTTGAAAGTCGAATGGCATTCCACGGTTCCAGGATGCATCAAACTCTGCGCCCGTACTCCATGACACACCGGCATAGTGCACCACCACCGTCGCTCCCGGCATCGCAGGATCGCCGTCGCCAACGATCTCATCTTCGATGACGAGTTCTGCAGGTGGTTCACCCTCGGGCACCGAAATTTCTGGACGTTGACGATCTTCGCTCATGGCCTCACCCTACTGCGAGGCGCTGATGGCGTCGATTGCATCACTCATTGCGTTCACAAATATGTCGCATTGTTCGTCGGCGATCGCGAGTGAAAGCGAAATGAACCCTCTTGGGGCGAAATAACAGCCTCTGTGCAGCATCTCGTGAAAGAGCAGCTGTTTCAGTTCGTGATCTGAGTGTTCAAGATCTTGCGGGCCGCTGACAGGCCCATCGACCGTGTGAATCGCCATCATCGACCCAACACCGGTTGCGACGAGGGGCAACGTTGACGTCTGAAACAACTCATTCAGCCGCGATCGAAGCGATTCGCCACGAACAAAGAGCTGAGATAGCGACTCTTCCGAGAGCATTTCGCTCAGCGCTGCCGTTGCTGCAGCCATCGACACCACGTTGTTGTTGAATGTTCCGCCATGGGTCAACGTCCCGCCTCGCGCCGGGTCGAATGCTGCCATGACATCGGACCGACCGCCGAATGCTCCGAAGGTCATTCCTCCTGCGAGATATTTACCAAGGGTGGTGAGATCAGGCATCACACCAGTTCGTTGTTGAAGACCGCCCGCGCTCATTCGTGATGTCATCACTTCATCGAAGATGAGGAGTGCACCCGATTCGTCGCATCGGCGACGAAGGGCCTCGAGGTATTCCCGGCTTGCAGGTATGCAACCCCCCGCCCCCATCATTGGTTCGACGAGTATTGCGGCGACGCTTCCATCCACTATCGACAATGCCTCACTGTCGTTGTAGTTCACCCTTGTGAAATCGAACGGAGCAAGAAGTGCTTCTCCTCCATGGCCGAAGTAGAGCAATCCGCCGTGATAGGCCCCATCACACACCACGATCCGGTCGCGCCCCGTGTGATGACGAGCCAGTTGTAGTGCCATCAAGTTGGCTTCGGTTCCAGAGTTAGTGAATCGCACCTGCTCAATAGACGGGAACCGGTTGACGACGGCTTCTGCTGCACGTATCTCATCGGTATGCACCCCACCGAAACTCCAGCCGTTCTCGAGAGCTGAATGTACTGCAGCCCTCACTGGAGCCGGGTCGTGTCCGAGAAGGCCGGCAGAGTAATCACCAAGAAAATCAATGTAGGTAAGTCCGTCAACGTCGGTTAACTGGCAACCCGAAGCACTTGCGACACGGAACGGGAATGGCTGCACATCAAGTACTGATCGTGTTGAGCCTCCGGGCATAACCGTTGACGCCCGGTCGAACAGTTCTTTCGAGAGCGGCCGTTTCTCGGCGTAGCGGGCCTCTGCAGCCGTGCGCTGCTCTGTGAACGTTGGCATGGTCACATTGTTGCTGGTCTCGGCGGCAGGTACTGCAGTGGTAACCGTGACGGCTCCATCACAGCGGTTGTGATTCGTTGCTAAGACGTCGAGCCGACCGGGCGAGGAAGAGCGCGACCCCAACAATGAGCACCCCAGAAACTGCTATGAGTAACGGCGCTCGACCTTCTCCAGGGAAGAAATGCGCAATCGACCACGGCACGTAAATCAGCAGCAATCCAGCTCCGATGAACGAGAGCACCACCCGCCCGGGTGTTGCTCCAATTGCCAAGCAGACAAGTGCTGAGACAAGCCCAACTACAGTTCCGACGCCAGTCAGTTCTGATGCCGAGATTGCCGGACCGACAATGATTCCTGCACCACCAATGATCAACATCACCGTTGGAACACGAACCCTCCCCCGCTCTCCAACGACATATGAGGTGGCCCCAATTGCCCACACGGCGAGACCAGTCGCCCCCCCGTCGTTATCCGCGACCTGGATGAGTGCTGTCGGAACAGCGAGTCCGAGCGAAAGCACTCCAGCAACGAGGACCGCTGGAAC
>JALRDI010000055.1 GCA_023257035.1 Ilumatobacteraceae bacterium
GTCACAGGTCGTGACTGCGACAGAACGGGGCGACGAAATGTTTGCAGTGATGGCTGAGCGACATGCTCAACAGATGATCGACAACGATGTGTTTGCCCTCGTAGATGGAGGCTCGGAATGATTCACCCTTACGACGACCTGCCGTTGCATCAGTCTTCAGCACCGCTACTGCACCCAACGAGTGATTCTGCGGGGCTGTACGACCGGTACTTCTTCAACGGTTTTGACCGTGATGGTCAATTGTTTTTTGCGTTAGCGCTCGGCGTGTACCCGAATCGTCAGGTGATGGATGCGTCCTTCTCGGTGGTGGTTGATGGAGTGCAACACAACTGCCGGTCGTCTCGTCGTTGCAGCACCGACCGTACGGTGACGTCGGTTGGCTCGATTGATGTGCAGGTTGTTGAACCGATGTTGCAACACCAAATCACTGTCAATGATCACCATGGCATTTCAGCCGACCTCACGATGCGGGTCGTCTCAGCGGTGATTGAAGAACCCACATTTGTGCGACGCGTTGAAGGTCGTGTCGTGATGGATTACACCCGCATCACTCAGTTTGTGGAGTGGTCAGGGTGGATTGATCTTGATGGCGAGCGCATCGAACTTGGTGATCTCGGAGATGTTCAGGGTTGTCGCGATCGTTCATGGGGCATCCGGGGCGGGTCACGTGGTTTGCCTGGCCCGGCGACACCTCCTCAATTTTTCTGGACATGGGCACCGACCTTGTTTGACGACATGTGCACCCACCTTGCGGTGAATGACGATGCTGAAGGTCGTGCCTGGCATAAGAGCGCTGCAGTAACGGGAAGGTTCGCAGCTGGTTCGCGAACGATTGATGAGGTGACAGATGCTGCTCAGATTCATCGACCAGAGTCGGTGTCGACCGAGATCGTGTGGCAGTCAGGAACTCGTTGGGCCGAGTCAATGACGGCGACGATCACGACTGCTGATGGCGGTGAAATTGTCGCTGTATACGAGCCGGTGCAGCGCTTCCAGATGAGTGGGCTTGGTTACCTGCATCCACAATGGGGGCATGGTGATTGGCATGGCGAGCTCGATGAGGCTCGAGATGAGATCGCGCTAGCCGATGTGAATCCGCTCGACCCAACGATGGTGCATGTGCAGCAACTCTGTCGTGTGACATCGGGAGATACCGCCGGTTGGGGAGTGCTTGAGCAGTTGGTGCTCGGGCCGCATGCACCAAGCGGGTTCACGGGAGTGCTCGACGGGGCATCGTGATGTCATTGGTGACATCGACGGTCACTGTCGGTTGGTATCTGCAGGCGATGTCCGTAGCATCGTGAACGACTGATCGCCGCGGGGTGGAGCAGTCCGGTAGCTCGTCGGGCTCATAACCCGAAGGTCGCAGGTTCAAATCCTGCCCCCGCCACCATCTGAAAGGCCCAGACCAACACGGTCTGGGCCTTTTTATTTGACCAACAACTGCTGCAACGCCCCTATGGTTCGGCGCAACACCAATCTGGCACACTGGGTATATGGCGTTCAATCAACCAGCTGGCCCTCCCGCCAGCCATCGACAGATTGAACGACTTCTCGAACTTTTACAAGAACAGGGCCACGACGACTTCCGGTCTGCTCGCGGCCCGATGGGGTTCACGCAGCGTCAGGGCAACGGAAAGTTCACACGAGATGAGGCAGACGCCCTCATCGCCGAACTTGAAGGCGATGAGCATGACCCCACTGCACCTTCGCAACCAAACACCTCAACACGACTGACGAGCGATGAACGCTCGGCGCGGTCGTTACCAGACGAGGTGTTAGCAGCCGAGCTGCAGCGGCGCGGCTGGGTCGTGATGGAGCCGTAGAAAGTGTCTGTCTGGCCAAGTGAGCGTCAGCACGACACCTACTCACCAATCGAAAACTCTTTAGTTGTCGCACAGCCGCATGCTGGCCTCGCACATCCCGTGCCAGCCCCATTAGGGTCGAATAAAGGAGGTCGTTATGTCTGAAGACCGAGCAGCAACTCGTGGTGACGACGCAATGCGTCAACTCGCCTCAACAATGGATGCACCCGAGTTCACATCAACCAGTTTCACCAAACTCGACAAACCGCTGTCTGAGTGCCGTGTTGCCATCGTCACCAGTGCCTCGCTCCATCGCCCAGACCAAGAGCGGTTCTCTCAGGGCGACACCGGCTTCCGAGCTTTTGATCGTGATGATCGAAACCTCATCATGGGTCACTGGAGCCCCAACTTCGACCACTCAGGGTTTCACCTCGATCTCAACGTGGTCTACCCAATCGACCGCCTCCAAGAACTCGCTGACGATGGAGTCATCGGCGAAGTAGCACCTCGTCACTTCGCGTTCGCTGGCAACCAGCCCGACACAGTGAGCGAAATCAGACTCGACACCGGCCCGCAATGCGCAGCGCAACTCAACGCTGACGCCGTCGATGTCGTCTTGCTCACTCCTGTTTGACCACTCTGTACGCGTACCGTGAGTACGCTCGCCCACGTTTTTGAAGCAGCAGGAATCGCAACGCTTGTTCTTGCCTCGATGGCAGATGTTGCAAAGAAGGTCGGCCCACCCCGTGTGCTTGCCTGCGAGTTCCCGCTCGGTCGTCCGCTCGGCAAACCTGGCGACGCGGAATTCCAGCACCAGGTGCTGCAGCAGGCATTCAGCTTGCTTGAGGCTGATGAACCAATCTTCGAGCACTTCCCCGAAGTCGTTGAATCAGACGAGATGCCAATGGCATGTTCGCTTCCGCCGCGCGATGACCCGAAAGCGCCGCCAGCAGTTGACGAAGCCCGAGGTCTCATCTCGGCGTATCGGCGAGCAGTCGACCGTAAAGGCGTGACTGCGGTTGGTCGGGCGATCGAGCCAGAGCAAATTCCTGCAGCTCTCGACACCTTGCACCAGTGGGCGAACGGCGCTGCATGGAAAGACGTCGAATTGCCCGGCAAGAACACGGTGGCGGTCTGCCATGACATTCGCGCCTACTACCTCGAGGCCGCGCTCGAACTTGTTGGCGACCTCGCTCCGGGAGGACGCTCATTTGATGCGTGGTTCTATGAAGTCACCGAAGCTGGCAAGACGATTCTTGAGGCACGGCGAGCGCTAAAAGCACAGGACGCCCCATTCCCGTTCTGGTTTTATATGGTGGCCGGTCACCTCGAGTGACCGAATCGGTAACCAGATTTAGCCGAGACCGCGACTGTCCTGCTTGAGGGCGGTATCGATACTCAGCGCGCTCGCAACAACGAGAGAGTTCAACGGCTCGGGTGCACGTTCTGAGATCTGCAACACATAGTTGTCGGCCGTTGTGAACATCGTTTTTGCGAGTCCTTCCCAGGTTTTCGTGACCCGGGCGATCTCGCGATCTGCTGCGTCGGTAATTGAGAAGTTCCACGCACGCCAGTTCTCCGCCTTAATGGTGCCAAGACGCTGACCACCAGATTCAAGCGCGAAATTGATTTTGCCGATTGCATTCTGTTGGACAATCCGCCCGAGTTCGACGTCGTTGCCATCGCTCACGATGACGGTCGACTTCACGATCTTGCCGGGGCGTGTGAGACGAAGAATGACCCGCCCATCCGAATCAGTGATGTCGAGACGGGTGGTAAGAAATTGGTCGAGGCTCGAAACAAGCCTGATCACCTTGCGTGCTGTCGACTGGCCAACCTGGTTAACCGACGCGATGACCGCTCCGTGCTGGTCAAACACGGTGTACTGGTTTGACAACTCGATGAGCTTCGCTTTTTGATTGACGACGAGAATCGGCTCGGTGAGAATTCCACCGCCGCCACCGGCAACGGTGCCATCGATGCCAACTCCGCGGTGGCCGCTTCCGTGCAGTTGCTCATCAACTTTTGAGCCCTCATTGCCAACTGTGAGCCCGGCATCAAGACGATCCAATCCTGAAGGCGACTCTTGTTTCGACATTGCTGCGGTTGCAGTTGCGATGTCGTCGGTGCCTTGAATGCCGTTATCAGACACATGCGAGGTCCATGCTGTGCCATCCCAATACCGGTGCTGATGTCGACCAGTCGGGTCGTCGTACCAATTTGCTGGAGTATTCGCCATGTGGTCCACAGTAGTCAGCCAATGAAATCAGTAGTTCTGCCCCGGGGAAATTCGAGCGCCTCACACTGACTAATGTCGAGATATGTCAGTGCCATCACATGCGTTTGGTCCAACTGAAATCGAACTGAGAGATCTCGCCATCGGTGATCTTCTACGAGAGGCTGTTCGCGAAGTTCCAGAGCGAGTTGCACTTATCGCTGGTTTGCCGAATCCAGACGATCGTCGCCAATGGACATACCGCGAACTTCTGCTCGAGGCGGAAGCTGTTGCACGTGCTCTTACGACGAAGTTCACTCCCGGTGAACGTGTTGCGCTGTGGGCCCCGAATGTTCCCGAGTGGATGATTCTTGAATTCGCCTGTGCGATGTCGGGGGTCATTCTCGTCACTGTGAACCCTGCATTGCAGGCGAGTGAGGTCGAGTATGTGCTCAACCAGTCACGATCGGCTGGCCTCATCGTTTCGACAAATCATCGTGGTAATCCGATGCGCAAGATCGCTGACGAGATCGCGCCGAACTGCAACGAGTTGCGCGAGATCATCGCGATGGAAGATGTGCTCGAACTCGGGCAAGCCGCTGACCCTGAGATTGAGTTGCCAGAAGTCGGCCCCTATGACGCCGTGATGATTCAGTACACCTCCGGAACAACCGGGTTCCCAAAGGGAGCGTTGTTACGAAACCGAGCACTCGTGAACAACGCGACCCACACCGCTGACCGTATGGGAGTACCCGAGGGCGGAACATGGGTATGTCCAATGCCGCTATTCCATACCGGTGGATGTGTTGTCGGGGTGCTGTCGGCAGTGTCGAAGCGATGCACGTTCGTGCTACTTGAAGCCTTTGACCCAGCGCTGGTCATGGAACTCATTGAGGAATACAAGGGCTCGGCCATGCTGGCGGTGCCGACGATGTTGATCTCGATGCTCGAACACCCTGATTACCCAACGCGTGACATCACCTCGCTTGAGGCGATCTGTTCAGGTGGCTCGACCGTTCCGGCTCCACTCGTTGAGCGAATCGAAAAGGAGACCGGCGCAGCGTTCACCATCGTGTTCGGTCAAACCGAATGCTCTCCTGTGGCATCGATGACCTCCCCACAAGACACCACCATCGACAAAACGCTCACTCTCGGAAGCCCGATGCCTCACACCGAAGTGAAAATCGTCGACCCTGAGACCGGCGAGATCATCCCATGTGGAGAACCTGGCGAGTATCTCACTCGCGGATATCACGTGATGATGGAGTACTTCGATATGCATGACGCGACCGCAGCGGCAATCGATGACGAAGGCTGGCTGCATACCGGTGACCTCTGCATGATGGATGAGCGTGGGTACACCCGCATCGAGGGCCGTCTCAAAGACATGATCATTCGGGGTGGCGAAAATATTTATCCACGCGAAATCGAAGATGTGCTCTTCGAACACGACAGCGTCGCAGAGGTCGCCGTCATTGGGTTACCTGACGAGAAGTGGGGAGAGACCGTCGCGGCCGTATTACGACCAGCACCTGGAGCAACTTTGCAACGTCAGGAACTCTTTGACTATGTGCGCAATTCGATTGCTCCTCATAAGACGCCACGCGACTGGTTTGTCGTTGACGAATTCCCACTCACCGGCAGCGGAAAAATTCAGAAGTTCAAGTTGCAGAAGATGTCTGCAGACGGTGAACTCACCCGGCTCAACTAACTCTGCGTGTTAGCGAGGCGGCATCCTGATGGCGCCGTCAAGCCTGATGTTCTGGCCATTGAAATAGGTGTTCCGCACGAACTCGAGGACAAGCGACCCAAACTCCTCTGGTTTGCCGAGGCGCTTCGGGAACGGCACAGACGCGCTGAGATTTTCTAACACCTTCGGTGGAACGCCAAGCATTGGTGGTGTCGACATGATGCCCGGCATGATCGAGTTGCAACGCACCCCCTGATCCATCAGGTCACGGGCGATGGGCAGCACGAGCCCATTCACGCCGGCTTTGCACGAGCCGTATGCAACCTGGCCGACCTGCGCATCTTGTGCAGCGACTGACGCTGTCAACGTGATGACCCCGCGCTCGCCATCTTCTAGCGGCTCGAGGTTCTCGATCATGCCGAGTGCAGACAGTGACGCCATGCGATAACTCGCAACAAGGATGCCCATTGCCGAGTAGGCGTAGTCCTCCGTCGACATCCGCTTCCAGCCACCGGTCTCACGGTCGCGGCCAACCGTCTTGCCGCCCTTTGTCGTCATTGCGCAGTGGACCAGAATTCGTTCCTGGCCGAAGGCCTCACGCGATTCTGCGAACCCATCAAGCACGCTTTCTTCGCTGGTGACATCAACACGACAGAACAACCCATCGATGTCCTTCGCGACCTCGCGGCCAGCTTCTTCATTGAGGTCAAACACGGTGACCTTCGCTCCGGCACCCGCAAGGGCATAGGCGCTGGCGCGACCCAACCCCGACGCTGCTCCGGTGACAACTGCGTGAGTAACTCCTGATTCGATCTGCATGACTGCCTCCTTCTGATAGCGAACGTACCGAGCGACCGGCAACTGAGAAGAGGCGGAGGCAGAGCTGCGTCAACTGTTGGGACGAACCCAACCGAATGAGACGGCAGCACCCATCACGGCGCGAGCGAGAGTCTCGAAACCATCAGCAATGTCGATGCCCTCAGACTCAGCCGCAATAAAGAGACCGTCAGACCCAGCCAAAGTGAGCACCGCGAGTTGCTCAATCTCTGCCTCTCCGAGCGATTCGAAAACACGCCCGAGGTATCGCCGAAGCCGGGCGAGGGTCTCGACACGAGTGGCCTGGAATCGTTGACGGGCGGTCGGCTCCGATGGCCGGCGCTCAAGTGTCAGCATGAGGCCAAGGCGCAAGAAATCGGGAAACTGGATGAGTTGTTCAGCTGACTGGCGCATGCCTGACGAGTACATCTCAACCGGTGACAACTCGCTGTCTTGATCTGCGAGACGGCGCAACGCCTCAATCCAGTCGGAATAGCTGCGGTCAATCACCGCCGCAATGAGTTCGTCTTTATTTTTGAAGTGCCAGTAGATCGAGCTTGCAGGAAGCCCGGACCGCTCGCTCACTGCGTTGATGCTGGTGCCCTCATAGCCGCGCTCGCCGGCGATATGAGCGGCTGCGTCAAGAATCGCGATCCGTGAGGCAACGCCATTTGCTCGGGTCTTACGTTGTCGTGATGCCGGTTGAGCCACGATCAGTGGAAGGTGTAGCGCTCGACACCGGTGCCGAACTCATCGTTCGCCCAGGCGTTGTAGATGAGATCCATCGAATTGCTGAGGTGAGTTCCGCCGGTACGAAGGTCACGCCATAACTGTTCGAGCTCACGAGTCGTCCACACCGCAGCGGTTCCAGCGCGGGACATCATCGTGTTGATCGAGTCGAGCACGCGTTGCACCGCCCGAACCTGGTTGCGACGGAATTCGAGCCGCTCGCCGTTGTCGATCTTTTCTCCGGCCGTGACGCGTGCCGTCCAGTCGTTGAACATCGCATCGATGTGTGCGATACCTGCGGCAAGGTCTGCCTCCGCTTCGGCGAGTGCTTGCTGCTGATAGGGGTCAGTCGTTCCAACAACACCCATTGCGGAGACCCGAGTCGTGAGGTACTCACGGTAGGCATCGATGTTGGCCTGCGCAATGCCGAATGTTGCCGCGGTAATCGATGCGGAAAACACGCACCCGAACGGCAGTTGATAGAGGGGAGTGTCGCCACGGCGATGTCCGTAATCGCCATCGGAAAGACCGGTGTGAGAAATTGTTCGGTACTCAGGGACGAACGCTCCATCAATACGAATGTCTTTGCTGCCGGTGCCTTCAAGACCCATGACATGCCATGAATCTTCGATGATCTCGTAGTCGCCCCTTGGCAGGATGAAGTGCAGCACTGGTGGTGGCCCATTTCGTGGGGCGCTTTCGTCAACAACGATGCCGCCAAGAATGACCCAGTCGCAGTGGTCGGTGCCGGTGGAGTACTGCCATTGGCCCGTCAGTTTGTATCCGCCCTCCACGGGAATGGCTCGGCCCATCGGCGCATATGGAGATGCTGCAAGAGTCGTCGGGTCATCGCCGAAGATCTCGTTCTGCACTTCGTCGACATGGAGCGCAATTTCCCACGGGTGCACTCCGACAACGCCGGCAATCCAGCCAGCTGACGGGTTGGCTCGGGCGACGGCGCGAACCCACGCAAGAAAATCGGTGATGTCGGCCTCGTAGCCACCGTGGCTTTTTGCCTGCAGCAAACGAAACCCGCCCGAGTCGATGAGAATCTTTGCCGCCTGGTCGGTGAGGCGACCGAGTTCATTACTTGGGCCTCGTTCAGCCTTGAGTTCTTCGGTTGCATCTTCGATGTGTTTGACAGCGGTGTGCATGGGATCCCCCGAATTCGATAAATAGCGGCCTGATTTGTTACTGTAGCGATTACTACAGTAAGAAATGAAAGTAGTCTTGTCAAGACCGCCTTAACGAAGGGAACGCCCAATGGTCTCATCGCTCGCGTACATTGGATTCGAAACTCCAGCACTCGACGAGTGGCAAGAATTCGGCAGTGAAGTTCTCGGCGCTCAAGTCGTGAACCGCTCTGACGGGCTCGGACTGCGCATCGACGACCGTGTCGAACGCATCATGATTCACCCAGGCGAACGCAACAACCTCGCGTACTTTGGCTGGGACTGCGGCGGCGATGCTGGAATCGATGCAGTAATCAGTCGGCTTGCTGCAGCTGAGATCGCCACGACAGAAGAATCAGAACTTGCTGCGGTTCGACAGGTTGACCGACTCGTGTCATTCACCGACCCATTTGGCTTCCGGCACGAACTAACGACTGGGCTTGCAGGTGCTGGTCAGTTCACACCAGGACGTGAGATGGACGGTGGATTCGTCACCGGCGATGGTGGGCTTGGCCACGCCGTCATCATGGTGCCTGACCTAGATGCAGCAATGGACTTTTTCGTTGGCACTCTTGGATTTAACGTCTCTGACCACATCGAAATCGGCATGAGTTTGCGCTTCTTGCACTGCAACCCTCGGCACCACACATTGGCGCTGAGCGGGGCACCCGGCATCGCTGGCTTCCATCACCTCATGTTGGAGGTCGAGCAATTCACCGATGTAGGCCGAGCTCTCGACATCGTGAATGAGAAAAAACTGACGCTTGCGATGAGCCTCGGCCGTCACACGAACGACATGATGACCTCGTTTTATGTTCGGACCCCATCTGGCTTCGAGATCGAATACGGAACTGGCGGTCTTCTTGTCGATGAAGAGAACTGGGAAGTCGAAACCTACGATGCGATGAGTTTCTGGGGTCACCGCCCACCCGAAGAGCGTCTCGTTCCTGGAATTATTCGCAAGGTCGGCTGACCCGATCGGCCCTGTCAATAGATACTCGAACCTCTCTCACCTAAGGAATCAAGAATGAAAATCGCAAACGCAGCAGGCCGAGCAGTCATCGTGATCGGAGAGACAACGGTCGACATCGCATCTGCATCTGAGGGCTGTTTTGGTCCTGACATGATGTCGGTGTTCGACAACTGGGACGAGTTCCGCGCGTTCGCAGCAAACATCACC
>JALRDI010000073.1 GCA_023257035.1 Ilumatobacteraceae bacterium
GCGGACTTCAATCCAGATCGTGTCGCAATGCAGGACGCAACCGCCCAGATGGCCCTACTCCAGTTCATGACTGCCGGCCTCCCTGAGGCAGCGGTGCCGTCAACAGTTCATTGCGATCACCTGATTCAAGCAAAAGTGGGCGCATCGATCGACCTTGGTGTCGCAGTCGACACGAACCGTGAGGTGTACGACTTCCTTCGCAGTGTTTCAGCAAAGTACGGCATTGGATTCTGGGGCCCAGGCTCCGGAATCATTCACCAGGTTGTTCTCGAAAACTATGCATTCCCGGGCGGAATGATGATCGGAACTGACTCGCACACACCGAATGCGGGTGGTCTCGGAATGGTTGCGATCGGAGTCGGTGGCGCCGATGCCGTCGACGTAATGACCGGCTTTCCGTGGAATGTCCGTTGGCCAAAAGTCATCGGTATCCATCTCACCGGCTCGTTGAGTGGATGGTCGTCGCCAAAGGACGTCATCCTCGAGGTTGCCCGCCAACTCACCGTCGAAGGCGGAACCGGAGCGATTGTTGAGTACCACGGGCCGGGGGCCGACTCAATCTCTGCCACCGGCAAGGCAACAATCTGCAACATGGGTGCAGAGATCGGCGCCACGACATCAGTCTTCGCATACGACTCGAACATGGCCGATTACCTTCGTTCAACGGGACGAGCTGCGATTGCTGATGCGGCTGATGCTGTTGCTGGTGATCTCCGACCCGATGAGGGTGCAAGTTACGACCAAGTCATTGAGATCAACCTCAGCGATCTTCGTCCAATGATTAATGGCCCCCACTCCCCTGACCGTGCTCATCGAACCGGCGCCGAGGTCGGTGCCGCAGCGAATGAGAACGGTTGGCCAGTCGAGGTCTCCGCTGCTCTCATTGGCTCGTGCACGAACTCATCGTATGAAGACCTGACACGGGCAGCCTCGATCGCGCGCCAAGCTGCAGCACATGGATTGACCTGCAAGGTTGATCTCCTCATCACCCCCGGCTCAGAGCAGACTCGGGCGACAATTGAGCGCGACGGAATTCTTGCTGATCTTGAAGCTGTTGGGGCGACGGTCCTGGCGAATGCGTGCGGACCATGCATCGGACAGTGGAGCCGACCGGAGGAGGCGACCTCGGTTCCAAACACCATCGTCAACTCATTCAACCGCAACTTTCCAAAGCGAAATGATGGTTCGCCCAACACATTCTCGTTTGTGACCTCGCCCGACACAGTCATGGCGATCGCCCTTTCAGGTCGTCTTGATTTCGATCCGGTTACCGACACGATCACCGCCCCAGATGGCTCTGAGGTATCCCTCAATGCCCCTGTCGGTGAGGTGCTGCCTGCAGCAGGATACGACCCAGGTGAGGACACCTTCACTCCTCCACCTGCAGACCGCAGTGGCGTCGATGTTGTCGTCGCACCCACCAGCGATCGTCTGCAGCTCCTCGAGCCATTTAAGCCATGGGACGGAAATGACTATGCGGATCTGCCTGTCCTCATGAAGGCACAAGGAAAGTGCACGACCGATCACATCTCTGCTGCGGGTCCGTGGCTGAAGTACCGAGGCCACCTCGAGAACATTTCAGGCAACCTCTTCGCTGGAGCCGTCAACGCATTCGATGATGCTGTTGGTGTTGGTCTTGATAGCACTGATGGCGACCGCCGGACATATCCTGAAATCGCCCGTCGTTATCACGAAGCTGGTATCCAGTGGGTTGCCATTGGCGACCGCAACTATGGCGAGGGATCATCTCGTGAGCACGCAGCAATGGAACCCCGGTTCCGTAACGGTGTCGCGGTGATCGCACGGTCGTTTGCACGCATTCACGAAACGAACCTCAAGAAGCAAGGCCTGCTTCCGCTGACATTTGCTGACCCTGACTCATACGAGCAGATCGGCGAAGAGGATCGGATTGCTATTTGCGATCTTCCTCCGGTTCCAGGCAAAAACGTTCGGTGTGTTGCTACTCGCCCCGACGGTTCAACCTACGAATTTGAAACGACACACACGTTCAGCCCTGAGCAGGTCGAGTGGTTTGTCGCCGGATCGGCTCTGAACATCGTCCGTGCGAAGGTGGCCGCCGAGTCGTAATTCGGCGAGCCGCTGGCTGGCCTCGCAACAGAAGACCACGCGTAGCCACCACTGTGTGAGCGTTTCCGCGCCCCTCGTGGTGCGCTGACATTGATGCTTGACGTCCACTCACTCTGGACTGACCTTCTGTGGTCCACTCGCTCCCAGCTGACCATGTGTGAACCCAATTGCTTGAGCGTGAAAACGGGAAACGCCCCGATGGGGGGCCGGGGCGTCTCAACCAGGAATCCCTAACGGGTTCCTCGAGCGGTTCTTTGGGGGGTGATCCGCATCGATATTTGCTTGTGAAAGTATGCACGTGATTTTGTGTATCTTGCAAGCATATATCAGAGATATCTCGTATCATTTTTAGAGATGGATCTACGTCAACTCGCCACGCTTATTGCGATAGCCGATCACGGAAGCTTTTCGGCCGCTGCTCGATCGCTCTTCACGGTGCAATCAAATGTCTCCGCTCATATCAGCCGTCTAGAGAAGGAACTCGGTTCAACATTGATTGATCGCCAAACCGGGCGGATGACCGACGATGGAAATCGAGTTTTGGAACGCGCCCGCAGGATCATGCACGAAATGGATGACATCCGATCGGATATGGAATCAAACGATCACGACGTGAGCGGTGACGTTCGTCTTGGCGTCATCGGAACCATCGCCAGATGGGCGATCCCTCCGATGCTGCGGCAGATGTCCGACACCCACCCAAGAGTGCACGCCGTCGTCACCGAGGGAAGTTCGTCAGCGCTTGCGCCAAACGTCGTTTCCGGACTTCTCAATGCCGCCATCTTGCACCTTCCGATCGATGATCCAGACCTTGTTGTCGAGCCACTGTTCGATGAAGAGTTATTGCTTCTCGCGCCAAAACATCACCCGCTTGCGAATCGTGATTCCGTCGACATCACCGACCTCGACGGAGTCCCATTACTTCTCCCCCCCGCCGGGGCGGGCCTGCGCAGAATTATTGAGAGAACATCACTTGAGCGAGGAGTTTCCCTCAACTCTCTTGCCGAGGTCGACAGCATGCGTCTCCTCGCCGCCCTGGCAGTGGACGGACATGGTGCAACGATTGTTCCTGCCACCGCACTCTCTGAGACAGAACTGGCAGGCGCCGCAATGGTTCACGTCAGTGGACTGCCAAAGCGAAGAGTTGCCTGGGTGCGCCGGCAGCGCCCGAATCCATCAGCAGCAACTCGGGCCGTTCACGACGTGATGACAGATGTTATTGGACGTCGAATTAGCGAGGACCAAGGACTGCACACCAGCGCCGGATAACACCTCACCAACGGTTTGGGAGCACGAGCCACCCGCTCTTCACCGCATCTTCGCTATCGGTCCTCAGAGCCCGGCAACGTCTAGTCTCTACAACATGACAATTGACGAGGTCGGATTTGCGGCGGGAATACCTGCGCCAGTTACTGCTCGCGTCATCCGGCTTGACGGCCGAAAGGTCATGTGGATCGAATTCAATCCAAGCGAGGTTGCACATCCGCTGTCCTCGCAGATGACCACGGTCATGTCCGAGGGGCTTCGCACGGCTCTCGAAGAACTCATTCCCGTTGTCATCGTGGTGAATAGTTCCGGAGCCGATATTGCCGAGGGTGTTGCGCCGCTTCACGGCTGGGGTGTTGCCGCTCGACTACTTACGAAGTGTTCAGGCCGAGTTCCAACCTTTGCCATTGTCGATGGCCCGGCTGTTTCCGGACCAGCCCTTCTGTTAGGTCTCGTTGACTTCGTCGTCATGACCACAACCTCCTATGCGTTTGTGAACGGCCCCCTCATCATCCGCCAGTTCACGGGCGTTGAAATATCTAAGGACGAACTCGGAAGCGCATCAACGATGGAGCGGTCTGCCGGGCTTGCGACTGCGGTTGTCGACACTCGCGACGAGGGTCGAGAGGTAATTAGCGAAATTTTGACCTACCTCCCCGACCGCATCGACTCAGAATCGCCTCGCCTTCCAAGTTCAGATCCAGCACAGCGGCCGACGCCCGAAGCGGGCGAATACATTCCAGAGACTGCGACCGGCAGTTACGACGTTCGGTCGGTCATTGAGTCCATTGTCGACGATGGCGAATTCACTGAGATACGTCCGCAATGGGCTCTCAACATCGTGACTGCTCTTGCCGCTATCGATGGCCGCCCAGTGGGAATTGTTGCAAATCAGCCGATGGCACTCGCTGGCACCCTCGATATTCCGGCGTCGCAAAAGGCCGCGCGCTTCGTGAATTTCTGCGATGCGTTCAACATTCCCATCATCACGCTGGTCGACACCCCTGGCTTCTACCCGGGTAAGGATCTCGAGTGGCGAGGCATGATTCGACACGGCGCCCAGTTGGTATATGCGTACGGGCAGGCCACAGTTCCACGAATCTGCGTGATTCTCCGCAAAAGTTACGGTGGCGCATACATCGTGATGGATTCGAAAAAGATGGGCAACGACGTCTGTCTTGCATGGCCATGGGCCGAACTCGCTGTCATGGGCGCTGGACAGGCGTCCGCAATTCTGCGGCGCGGAGCAACCGATGAAGATCGCATCGCGTTCGAAACCGATTACACCGAGCGCCTTCTTAACCCGTACATCGCTGCTGAACGTGGTTACGTCGATGACGTCATCGATCCGGCTGACACTCGTTCTACGATTGCGGCTTCGCTCGCAATGCTTGCAAACAAGCGAGATCAGCGCCCGCATCGCCGCCATGGCAACTCTCCGCTGTAGACGACGCAATCAAAGTTCTTCCAGCATTAGTTCCATCATGGCTAAAAACGGTACATTTACAGGGACGTAAGCCCTACAAAGTTGGAGGAAGCCACCGTGGCTGAGACGATTACGATTACAGACGACAGGACTGGCCAGACCGTCACCGTACCCATCGAAGGTGGGGTGTTTCCTGCGTCGGCAATTCGATCGTTAGACCCTTCGCTCTTTGTGTATGACCCGGCCTACATGCAGACAGCATCTTGCAAGTCTGCTATCACGTATCTCGATGGCGAAAACGGCATCCTTCGATATCGCGGTTATCCAATCGAACAACTCGCCGAAAAGTCGACATTCCTCGAAGTTGCATACCTTCTCCTCGAGGGCGAGCTTCCGAATCCTGACCAGTTGGCGACCTGGACTCACGACATCACTCACCATACGTTCATTCATGAGAACATGCGCAAGCGTTTCGTCGATGGCTTCCACTATGACGCACACCCAATGGGCATGTTCGTATCAGCCCTCGCGGCGCTTGGAACCTTTTACGACGGCGCCAAAGACATCGACGACGAAGAGAGCCGTCAACGACAGGTCGTTCGCCTCATTGCGAAGACACCAACGATTGCTGCAATGTGTTACCGCTTCAGCGCTGGCCTCCCGTTCAATTACCCAAGCAATGACATCTCATTCCCCGCCAACTTCCTCTCAATGATGTGGAAGATTGGCGACGAGTACGAACTCAACCCAGTTCTTGAAAAAGCGATGGACGTCTTGTTCATTCTTCATGCAGACCACGAGCAGAACTGCGGTACAACTGCAATGCGCGTTGTCGGCTCGTCAAACGCAGACCCTTACTCATCTGCTGCGGCTGCAGCCAGCGCCCTCTATGGTCCTCTCCATGGCGGCGCCAACGAGGCTGTCGTCCGCATGCTCAACGACATCGGTTCCATTGAGAACGTCCCCGCCTTTATCCAGTCAGTGAAAGACGGCGAAGGCCGCCTCATGGGATTTGGCCACCGGGTCTACAAGAACTACGACCCACGGGCGAAGATCATCAAGCAGACTGCGTACGACGTGTTCGAGGTGACTGGCAAGAACCCTCTCCTTGATATCGCACTCAAGCTCGAAGAGGTAGCGCTACAGGACCCATACTTCGTCGACCGCAAGTTGTACCCGAACGTCGACTTCTACTCCGGCTTGATCTACCAAGCAATGGGCTTCCCCGTAGAAATGTTCACGGTTCTCTTTGCCATCCCACGTACGGCCGGGTGGCTCGCTCACTGGCAAGAACTCCTCGCCGACAAAGAGCAAAAGATTTCTCGCCCACGTCAGTGGTACGTCGGCCCAGAAACACGTGACTACGTGCCTATGTCCTCACGGAGCTGAACACATGGAATTCACTTGGACCGAAGAACAGCAGGTCCTCCGCAAGGAGGCACGAGAGTTCGCCGTCGCTGCCGTTGAAAAGTATGGATGGCATGCCGACTCTTGGATCAACGGCTATTCAAAAGAGTTCGCGAAAGAACTTGGCGCGAAGGGCTGGATCGGGCTGACCTGGCCCACTGAATTCGGTGGAGGTGGGCGCCCAGCGATTGACCGTCTCATTATTGGTGAAGAGTTGATTGCGGCCGGAGCTCCGATCGCTGCGATGTGGTTTGCCGACCGTCAAATGGGCCCTGCGCTCATCACATTTGGTCGAGAAGATCAACAAGCAGAGTTCTTACCCGACATGCTGACGGGCGAATCCACTTGGTGCATCGGCATGTCCGAACCCAACTCGGGCAGCGACTTAGCCTCTCTCACCACCTCGGCTCGACGTGAGGGCGACGAATTCGTCATCAACGGCCAGAAGATTTGGACCTCCTTCGGTGCGCTCGCCGACTACTGCTATGTCATCTGTCGCACATCGTCGGACGGCCCGCCCCATGCGGGCATCAGCGAAATCATCGTTCCAATGGACACTGATGGGATTGAAGTACGCACCATCAAGGACATGACGACTAACCGCCACTTCACCGAGGTGTTCTTCACTGACGTTCGTGTGCCGGTCCACAACCTTGTCGGCGTTGAAGGCAATGCCTTCAAACAGACGATGCGCCAGCTCGAACATGAACGCGGTGGCATCGATCGCCTGGTGTCTAACCAAGCGATTTATCAAATGGCGGTCGACCGTGCAGACAAGTCGGACCCTCGTGTCCGCCAAGAAATCGCAGCCCTTGAGTCGGCCTATCGCATTGGTCGGATTCTCGTGATCCGCGAGGTGCTTCACCAGGCGCCATCAGGCTTCTCGGCCGCAACTAAGTGCTTCTGTACCGAACATGAATGGCGTGTGGCGCAGTTCGTTGCGAAGGTTCTTGGGCCGGAGGCGACACTCTGGAACGAGACCACGAAAGCAATTACCTACGCTCCCGGGTACACCATCATGGGTGGAACTTCAAATGTGATGCGAAACATTCTTGGCGAGCGGGTTCTCGGTCTACCTCGCGAACCTCGCTAGTCGAAGAGATTCGTCGAACTCGACCCGCAACGTCTACATGACCAAACGCGAGCGCAGGAAGTGCAATCCCCTGCATCGCTCTCACTGAAGCATTCAGTCAAGGATCTCGCGAAGTTTCTCGACGGTCTGAACTGAATCTCCGCCAACTGGCGAAACCGAGAGGTGTGTCACGCCCGCTTCTTTGTATGCGGCTAGACGCTCTTTGATCTCTCCCGCAGGACCAACAAGGTTCGTCTTCTCAAGCATCTCAGCAGGAACTGCAGCAGCAGCACCGGCCTTGTCGCCCGACAGGTAGCGATCTTGGATTTCGATCGCCTCATCGACATAGCCATACTTCTGGCAAATGGTGTTGTAGAAGTTCTTGTCTCTGGCTCCCATACCTCCGACGTAGAGGGCAATATTTGGCCGAGCCATATCAAGAATTTGCTGTTTCTTTTCACCAACGAACTCATCGCCAATTGCAACCATTCCACCAGCAGAAATCTGTAGCTGACCCCGATCAGCATCACGCTTAGCCGTTCCTGCCTTCAACTCGTCGCCCCATACCTGATGGAACTTCTCAGGGTCGAAGAAAATCGGCAACCAGCCATCCGCGTACTGTGCGGTTGCGGTCACTGATAGACCCATCAACGATGCCCAGAAAATCGGGATGTCGCTGCGAACCGGGTGATTAATAATCTTGAGTGGCTTCGCGAGGCCTGTGCCTTGCCCCTCAGGAAGCGGCACCTGCACCGTGGCGCCGTCGTATACAACTGGCTCACGCTTCCAGGTCATGCGACAGACGTTGATGTAGTCCCGGATACGCGCCATCGGCTTCTCATACGGAACTCCGTGAAAGCCTTCGATGACCTGAGGTCCAGACGCACCTAAACCAAGAACGAAACGGCCGCCACTCACGAAGTCAAGACCTGCGGCTGTTTGCGCAACACAGGTGGCAGTCCGGGAATAGACGTTGATAATTCCGGTACCGATCTCAATCTTCGAGGTCTTAGCGGCGAGGTAGCCCAACTGGCTGATTGCGTCGAAGCTGTAGGCCTCGGGAACCCAAACGAGATCAAGCCCCGCATTTTCCAGATCGCAAACTTTCTGCACGTCAGCATGAAAGTCACCCGAGTAGTTGATCATCATCGAAAGCTTCATGCCGATGACGCTACGCCGTCCGGGTAAGCGTTACCCAATTGGACTACGCCGCTCGAACCATATTGAGACTGGAGTTACGCCTTAGGCGGTCTGGGAATGAAGGCGCTTGTTCGCTCTACGTATGCCTGGTAATCAGGCTTACGTCGTTTCAAGGAACGCTCAAGGAGCGCAACACCGGAAACTTTGAGGAGCAACAGATTCATGACGGCTGCTCCAATGAGCCCCCAGCGTCCAACGCTCACGGAACACGCTACGAGCGCTATTCCCCACCATACGCAGGCGTCGCCGAAGTAATTCGGGTGACGCGTGTAACGCCACAACCCGGTATCGAGAACTTTCCCTTCATTCGAAGGGTCAGCCTTGAAGCGACGTAATTGAAGGTCGCCAACCGACTCGAAGTAGAAGCCGACGAGCCAAAGCACAACACCTATGATCGCCAGCACACCGATTGATCCCTCTTGACGATGAGACAATTGAACCGGCAGCGACACAACCCACATCAACGTCCCTTGCAGGGTGTAGACCGTCAGGAAGCTGATCACTGGGAACGCAGGCCCCCACCGCTTTCGCATCGCTACGTAGCGATAGTCCTCCCCGTGCCCCAGGTTTCGACGCGCAAGGTACAAGCAGAGACGCAAGCCCCACATCAACGTCATGATCCAGAGGAGCGTGTCAAGACTCGAACGAGAATCATCTGCAATCCACAGCACCGTGGCGACGGTTGCAAAACCAAGTCCCCAGGTGATGTCAACGATTGATGCGTCCTTAATGACGACACTGATCAACCATGTGCCGACCATCAAGACGGCGATTGTCAGAGCGGCTAGCAAAAGTTCGTTCATGATCTCTTCCTTAGTTGCTCGTCAACCTCAACATCCATCTTTGCCCACATTTCATCGAGCCAGGTGACACCTGCATTCGCTATCGAGGAACGGCCGATTCTGCGGGCCTTGAAGACAATCTCAATGTCATCGCTGATCATCGCTCGCAACACCCCACCAAATGTCGACAGACCGTCGAAACCGGTATGCCAAGCAAGAACAACATCAGCGGAAGGGGCACCATTCAATAGTGCAAGAGATCCGCTCGGTCGCACCGGGATGAGATGCTGAAGCCGCTGAGTGGCGTGAAGTCGTTCTGGGGAATGTTCCCGAATCCGCGCGAGAGCAGAGACACGTTTTGCTGAACTTGATCGAGTCCCCTCAGGAAAAATAACTGCAATGTCTGATTCCTGAAGATCGCTTCCAAGGCTCGCAACCGATGCAAGCTCATCCTCGGACTGCCGAGACCCCCTATCAACGAAATAATTCGGTACTCGCAGACCAACAATGTCGAGGCATGGATCCCACAGCAGCTCGCGTTTCAAGACATACCTCGGGTGAAGGCCTCTACGGGTGCACACGACCCACGCAGAAAGCAGAGAATCAGCCAGGCTGGCATGACGACACAGCAGAATCGCCTGGCCGGAATCGAACACGCCCTCGTCGGTCACGTCAATTGTGGCCCGCATCATGACTCTGAGGCCCGACATTAATTTTCCAGCCCACCAGCCCATCAACCGGTAATGCAATCGATGGTTCGAAGATTGTCCTGCAAGCCACAACGCGAAAGAAATCAGTACTCCAGCACTCTCAATGATCGACCAGTACCAGCCGAACAACAGCAGTCGCGTCAGCGGCAGTGTCCATCGGAATCGAATGAGATCGATGAGGACGACCAACCCAAGCCACAGGGGCGCGCTAACAGTGACGAGCGCCGCCAGCAAAAATACGGCCGTCACGCTGATCACCCGACGTCGCAACCGGGCTCCTAGCGCTGCGTAATCAGGTGTAAGGGGCCGACCCATTCGGATTCAACGATCCTGATCGAAAGCCACCAATGTCCACAGTGACGTAACGAAAACCGAGAGCGAGCAATCGCTCCTCGACGTGCGAACGAGCTTCGATGACCCCTTGAAGATCGCTGTCCTCCACCTCGATGCGTGCAACATCACCGTGGTGCCGAACACGACACGACCGGATACCAAGGTCATGAAGCACCTGTTCTGCGCGCTCGACTCTGGACAGAATTTCGACAGTTACCTCGGTCCCGAACGGAATTCGACTTGCCAAGCAAGCCGCGGCGGGCTTATCCCAGGTTTCAAGTCCTAACGCTCGAGACAATTCACGTATTTCAGATTTGGCGAGGCCAACCTCAACAAAGGGGAATCGCGCTCCGGCTTCAGCCGCAGCAACTTGTCCGGGTCGATGATCGTCGAGGTCATCAACATTTACGCCAAGGACAACGGTCGCTCCGCTATCGACAAAGGGCTGAAGGGCATCCATGAGCGCTGATTTGCAGTGGAAGCATCGATCGACATCATTTCGTCGATACGCAGCCTGCTCCATCTCGTCGGTCGTCACTGCGACCCAATCAAGGTTCCATGTCTCCGCAAGGCGCGAGCAATCATCGAACTCCGTTCCGGCAAGCGACGGGGAGACAGCAGTTACTGACGTAGCCGAAACGCCTTCAGTTGATGCAGCAACATACGCAAGAAGCGACGAGTCGGCACCTCCGCTGAATGCGACGCATACATCACCCATCTCACGTAAGACAGACTTCAACTCTTCAAGCTTGAGCGAAAGCGTGTCGCTTAATAACGAACTTGCAGCAGCGGGAACCACGACCCCATCCTGCCAGATCGGCGCACGCCGGTCAGGACGATGCTCGGGCTCGAGCGTGGCGAATACGTTCTTGAGGGTCGAGATACACCTTTCGGAGGCGTACGTGTACCGGAGTAACCTCGACACACTCATCTTCCGCAATGAATTCAAGAGCCTGCTCCAAGGACAATTGACGATGAGGGGTGAGTTTCACCGTTTCATCTGCAGAAGACGCTCGCATGTTGGTGAGCTTCTTTTCACGGCAGATATTCACTTCCATATCGCCGGCGCGGGAGTTTTCGCCAACGATCATTCCTTCGTACACCTCGGTACCGGGTGGAATGAGCATTGTTGAACGTTCTTGAAGATTGATCATTGCGTAGGTTGTTGCCGGCCCCTTCCGATCAGCCACCAAAGAACCCCGTTCGCGAGATCGAATCTCGCCCGCCCATGGCTCATACCCCTCAAACACATGGCTAATGACGCCAGTTCCACGTGTTTCAGTTAGGAACTCAGTTCTGAACCCAATTAGGCCGCGAGCCGGAACGAGGTATTCCAATCGAACCCAACCGAGTCCATGGTTGGCCATATTTTCCATGCGGCCACGGCGCACTGCGAGCAACTGGGTGATGGTTCCGAGGTGTTCCTCGGGTACATCAATAGTGACTCGCTCAACTGGCTCGTGGCGCTTGTCGTCGATCATTCGAGTGACGACCTCCGGCTTTCCAACGGTGAGCTCAAATCCTTCGCGGCGCATCGTTTCGATGAGTACGGCTAACTGCAATTCGCCTCGAGCAAGCACTTCCCACGCATCAGGCCGATCGGTCTGATTCACCCGAAGCGACACATTGCCGATGAGCTCTTGGTCGAGACGACTCTTCACCAATCGAGCGGTCAGCCGATCGCCGTCACGACCTGCCAGAGGAGATGTATTAATCCCAATGGTCATTGAAAGCGCTGGTTCATCAACTGTGATGCGAGGCAACGCAACCGGGTGTTCGAGATCTGCGAGGGTCTCACCAATCGTGATGTCGTCAATTCCCGCTACCGCAACAAGGTCACCGGCATAGGCTGAGTCGACCGAGACGCGCTCTAAGTGCTGCGTAAGGAATAGCTCTGCAACTTTGGCTCGTTCAATCGAACCGTCAGCACGGCACCATGCGACCTGCTGATTACGACGAATTTCGCCCTCCACAACCCGACACAGGGCGAGTCGCCCGAGATACGGGCTTGCATCAAGGTTCGTCACCCATGCCTGCAATGGAGCACCCGGAGTAAAGGCCGGGGCCGGGACAGTCGACATGATGACCTCGAAGAGCGGCGTGAGATCCTCTCCAATTTCATTCTCAACGGTTGTGGCCCATCCTGCTCGCCCAGACGAGTAGATGATCGGGAAATCAAGCTGATCGGCATCAGCGTCTAGGTCGAGGAACAACTCGTAAACCTCATCGACTACCGCTGCGATACGAGCATCTGGACGGTCAACCTTGTTAATGACCAAAATCACCGGAAGGTGTTGCGATAGCGCCTTGCGCAGAACGAATCGGGTCTGCGGTAACGGGCCCTCAGCAGCATCAACAAGAAGAATGATGCCATCGACCATGGTCAACGCTCGCTCGACCTCACCACCGAAATCTGCGTGTCCAGGCGTATCGACAATGTTCAGAGTGGTGCCGTTCCACACCAGCGAGGTGTTCTTCGCAAGAATGGTGATTCCCTTTTCACGCTCGAGATCCATCGAGTCCATCACGCGCTCGGCAACCGTCTCGTTCGATCGGAAGGCTCCAGACTGTTGAAGCATTGAGTCGACAAGAGTTGTCTTTCCGTGGTCTACGTGGGCGACAATGGCAATGTTTCGGAGATCTTCTCTCCTCGAGGTGGGGGGCACAAGGAGAGGACGCTATCGAATTAGTCGAGCGTTGGGCGCGTGCCGTAACGATCGAGATGAATCGACCGGCGGACATCCTTTCGCGGCGCTCTTCCGAAGTTGCCCGTTGCATAGCCAAGCGGGATGTGAGCGGCGATCTCAAACCGATCTGGATCTGCCCCGATGACCTCCAAGGCCTCTCGTTGGTACACCCGAATTACCGTCGTAAACGCAGTTCCCAGTCCGAGGCTTCGCGCCGCGATGCAGAAGTTCTGCACCGCCGGAAAGACGCTGCCATCGAGACGACCGATGTCGACAACACCCTCTTCATCGCGGAATCCCCATGGAATAATTGGTTGAAGAAACAAGACATGCACTGGAACATCACCAATAGTTCTCGCGAGATCTTGGGATGCCTTTCGGGTTCGTTCGTAGGAGGCACGATCGGTGTCCGAACGAAAAACTGGCTCCGGGAGACACCGCTCATAACGATCAAACGCCTTCCGGTAAATCTCCGAGAGTGCGTTTCTCACCTCCGGCGAACGAACAACGACATATTGCTGTGGTTGAACATTTCCGCCTGACGGAGCCTGCTGGGCAGCCTCAAGGCACTGCATGACAAGATCGTCGGCGACGGGCGCATCGGAGTAACGCCGCATCGCCCGCGTTGTCAAAATTGCTTCCATTGCTTCCACGCTGGGCTCCTTTAGATCATCGCTGAATCAAATTCGAGACCGAGGTGGTGTCGGCCAAGGCTTTCAAACAATCGGGGCGCCACCATGATGTGCTGCGGGATGACCGAGAGATTTCTCAGACATCGCCCCAACACGCTCGAGTCGTAAACCGCGGCACCGCCCGCGAGGCGGAACATTTCATTCGCGACAAGGGAAGATTCCTCAACCGTGTGTGCGGCTGCACCTCGAATTCGGACTCGTGAAGAGACCGGCACCTTTTCACCGCCCAACACCATTTGATAGGCGCGTTCAACACTGCGAAACAGTTCACCTCCTGCAGCATCAAGTCGTGACCGTGATCGAGCAATGGTCGCTTGAACAGATGCTTGCTGAGAGAGCAATCGACGCGAGAACTGTGGCGATCGCTCATTTGCAAGAATCACAGCTTCGCTCCAGGCACGCTCGGCAACGCCGAGTGCAACAGCAGCAACTCCTGCGCCAAGGATCGAAAAGTTCGGAAGTCGCACAAGAGGATCAGACGAAATGGGCTCTGCCCCAATCTGAGGTATGACACGAGTGTCCGGGACGACGACATTGTCAATCGTGAAATCAACCGAACCAGTTCCTCGCATGCCGACGGTCTGCCAGGTGTCGTGCAGCGTGACCTCTTCTTTCGGTACGACGATGGTCACCCTGTCTCCATCGTCGAGTGCGACGCCAGCGACAATCCAGTCACAGTGATGTAAACCACTTCCCCACTGCCAACCTCCAGACACCAACACCCCGCCATCGATTCGCCGACCGGTTCCATTTGGCGCAAACACACCGCCTACGGCAGCGGCCTCTCCGAATGTCGTTTGTGCAGTAGCAGTGTCGAGAAACCCAGCGAGAAGGCATGTCGTCGACGAGATCATCGAACACCAACCGGCAGCACCATCATGAGCAGCGATCGCACTCATCGCAGAAAGCGCAGCTGTTGGAAGGTGACCCGGACCGCCGACATCGTCAGGAAGCAACAGCGCAAGAAGTCCCTCGGCACTGAGGCATTCAACGGTTGATGCCGAAAGCCTGCGTAGGTTCTCAGCATCGTCGGCGTTATTTCTCACCGTCGAAGCAACGCGATTGACCGCGTCAGAGAGATCCTCCGTCAGCCATTCGTCGAATGAGGCGTGTGCCACCACCAAAGAGTAGATGAGAACCCAGGCCGTTCACGTCCTCGGGAACTTCGCGTCAGCATGGTCTGGCCGCTACCGTCTCAACGGTGAACGGTTGGAATATCGCAAACATCTTCGAGGAAATCGCTGCAGCCATCCCGGATGCTCCAGCACTTGCCCATGGTGATGCCACGTTGTCATGGGGCGAAATGAACGCCCGAGCAAACGGCGTCGCACAGCGCCTACTCGACTGTGGTCTCGTAGAGCAGGACAAGGTCGCTCAATACCTGTACAACTCTCCGCACTACATGGAGAGCGTCTTTGCCTCGTTTAAGGCAGGAATGGCGATCGTCAATACCAACTACCGGTATGCCGCCGATGAACTGGTTTATCTGTGGGACAACGCCGACGTCTGCGCCGTTGTCTTTCACTCCACATTTATTCCCCAGATCGAAGAGATCAAAGATCGCCTTCCCAACATTCGGGCATGGCTTTGGGTCGATGACGGTTCACACCCGTGCCCCTCATGGGCAATCGATTACGAATCGGCTGCAACGGCAACAACTAATGGAAATGTTGAAGGACCATGGGGCCGAAGCGGCGACCATCTCATGCTGCTTTACACAGGTGGAACCACCGGCATGCCAAAAGGAGTGATGTGGCGCCAAGATGATCTTGTCGGCGCCCTCGAGTCGAGCAACCGCAACAAGCTTCCCGACAACCCGGTTCAAGGTGCTGCCGCTGAACGCCTCAAAGGCGCTGGACCAAAAGGGTTGCCTGGGGCTCCGCTCATGCACGGCACTGGCTTTTTCAATTCGCTGTCGACCATGCTGCTCGGCGGTTCAACCACGACGCTTACGGGTCGTAATTTCGATGTCGAAGAATTACTCACCACGATCGAGTCAGCCAAGATCAACTCAATCTCAATCGTCGGGGATGCTTTCGCAAAGCCAATGCTGCGCGCTCTCGATGCTGAGCCAAACCGCTGGGACCTGTCGAGTCTTCGGGTGATTATCTCCTCCGGCGTGATGTGGTCCCGCGAAACGAAAGATGGCCTATTGCGCCACAACGACCGCCTCATCATGGTCGACTCGCTCGGTTCAAGCGAAGCCATTGGCATGGCGAGCAACGTGTCGACCAAAGATTCTGATGAGTCGAGCACCGGCAGTTTTTCCCTTGGCCCAAATACACGTGTCGTCACCGAAGATGGCAGAGATGTCGAACCGGGTTCAGGAGAACGCGGTCGAGTCGCACTCCGGGGTCGAACACCAATCGGCTATTACAAAGACGAAGAAAAATCCGCCGCAACCTTTCAGATCATTGATGGGGTCCGCTATTCAATTCCTGGCGATTGGGCAGAAGTTCGAGCCGATGGCTCGGTTGCGCTTCTCGGCCGTGGAAGCCAGTGCATCAATACCGGCGGCGAGAAGGTGTACCCCGAAGAGGTCGAAGAAACCATGAAAACCCACAGCGCCGTGGCTGATTGTGCGGTAGTCGGAGTGCCAGACGAGCGATTCGGACAAGCCATCTGCGCAATAGTCGAACTACTCGATACTTCAATCGACAATGACGATCTCGTCGATCATGTCCGGGCGAAAATCGCACGTTATAAAGCCCCCAAGCATGTGATTCGTGTCGAAACAGTCGGCCGGGCAGTGAACGGGAAGCTCGACTACAAGCGACTCACCGCCCTGGCACTCGAGAGCGTGACGAGCAATTAATCAGTGGAACAAACGCCGCACACGACATCCAACCTCTGGTCGTCCGTCAGTGCAGTTCTTTTCGACCTCGACGGAGTGATTACTCCGACCGCGGAGATACACCAGCGAGCATGGCTTGAGGCTCTCAGCACATTCGACGCCACGGCTGACGACTATCACAACTTCATCGACGGGCGCCCACGAATCGATGGGGTTCGAGGATTTCTCCACGGGCGCAATATTGGGCTGCCAGATGGGAGTCCAAACGATCAGCCGTCCGCTGCTTCGATTCATGCCATCGCGGCCAGAAAGAATCACCTCTTCCTTCACATTCTTGAGAACGAGACTCTCGCAGCATTTCCAGGGTCGCTGAACACTCTTGACTTTCTCGAGGCTCAGGGCACGCCCTTCGCTCTTGTCACCTCGTCGAAAAATGCCGACGCAGTTCTGAAAGCAAGCGGTTTGACAGGAAGGTTTCAGCACGTGGTCGATGGCAACCGAGCGCAGCAAGAAGGCCTTCTTGGGAAACCATCCGCTGACACCTATCTCAGAGCAGCATCTCTACTTGGATTCGCTCCAAGTGTGTGTGCAGTAGTTGAAGATGCTGTGAGCGGCGTCTCGGCTGGACGCAATGGTGGGTTCGGTGTGGTACTTGGGGTAGACCGCGGTGCAGGAGTTGAAGCACTCATCAACGCCGGTGCAGACCTGGTTGTTCGAGACCTACAAGAAACGCTCCCCTAGACATACATTTCAGCGTTCCGACTGACACACTTACGCCATGCGCATTCGTTCGACGACCGTTGACCGACACGCGTTTCCTGTTGATGAGTGGGCGCTCGTCGAGGTAGGTGAGGGTCAGTCATCAGACCCTCACGACACCCTGTTTGCAATCAGTAATGGAGTTTTCGGTGTACGCACACCAATCAGCGCCGAAAATGTTGGTGCGAGCTCGACGTTGATCGTGAATCGTTTTCACGAAACCTTTGACATCACATACCCAGAAGATGCGTTTGGGCTCGCTCGAACAGGCCAGTCGCTCGTCCCAGGACCGGACCTCTCACGGGTCGACATTGAGATTGACGAACATCGCTACCAGATTAACTCAGCGAAATGGGTTCGAAGATTAGATTTCAAGACGGGGTCGCTAGAGAGAGTGTTTCAACTTTCGCTCAGGTCGGGCGCAACCGCTGTCATCACTCAGATCGCGTTTGTTTCACAGGTCACCCCACATCTTGCTTTTCACAAGTGGACTGTTGAGGTTCCCGACAGTCACGAATCACACAGAGTTTCAATCACTATGCATGTCCGGCACATTGCGGGTGACGATCCACCAGGCGATTCAGATGACCCGCGTCAAGGCCGGCGGTTCTCAGGTGAAGATGCCCCGAAATGTGACCTCGACACAACACAAAGTGGGCTCGTGTCACGCATCACGACACGTAGATCTCAACAACAGTTGACAACCGAATTGAGATCTGAAGCAACACAGTGTGAGGCGTCAATTGATGTAGCGACGCCAATCAACGGCCATCTCACCATTCAGGGAGTTGCCTCCCCGAAACAACCATTCTCGGCATCAACTGTTCTCTCGGTTTCAACCAGCTCGGTCGGTAGCTCGAGTCAACAGGACCACAACGACAGCACAACTATCGCAGGGTTTGACGAGGCATTTGAAGAGCACCAACGAGCGATCGACGAGTTTTGGTCACGAGCAGACATCTCAGTGGATGGCAACCCTGGTGCACAACAGTTGTTGAGGTGGCACCTCTTTCAATTGTTCCAAGCCTCCCCAACGATTGACCGTCTCGGAATCTCAGCAAAAGGACAGACCGCTCTGGGTTATGACGGGCATTATTTCTGGGATACCGAGATGTTTATGTTGCCGTTTCTTGCGCACATAGCTCCCGAGAGGGCGCAACGCTTACTCAACATCAGGCACGACATGCTTCCCGAGGCGCGCACCCGAGCGGCAACGATGTCTCAGAAGGGCGCACTCTTTCCGTGGAGAACGCTGAACGGGGAGGAAGCCTCGGCCTACTACCCAGCTGGGACTGCTCAATATCACATTAATGCTGATATTTCCTGGGCAGTCGAACGTTACGTTTCGGTAAACGGCGATCATGACTTTGCATCTGTGGCAGGTACCGAAATTGCGGTCGAAACGGCACGCATGTGGGCTGACTTCGCATTCGAAGATGCCGATGGCCAATGGCATCTTCACGGGGTGACGGGCCCAGATGAGTACTCCGCTGTGGTCGACGACAACGCATACACAAACGTGATGGCTGCACAAAATCTCAGGTTCGCCGCTCGCATGGCTCAGGCGACGACGCATCCCTCGTTACACGTTTCTCCCAATGAGATCAACAGGTGGCTTCACATTGCGGAGCGGCTCGTGATCCCGTTTGACGGCGATCGAGGAATCTATGCGCAGGATGCACATTTTCTCTCACGGCGACGTTGGGAGTTAGCCGACATCCCGGAAGATCAGCACCCTCTGCTACTTCATCTGCACCCTCTCGTCATCTACCGACATCAACTGATCAAACAAGCCGATGTCGTTCTTGCACTGTTACTCGCCCCTGACGCGTTCCAACAAGACGCCCTTCTGGAAACGTTCCGTTATTACGAAGATGTCACGACAGGCGATTCCTCACTATCAGCCGCAATCCAAGCGGCCGCTGCGGCAACGGTTGGGGAAATGGAAACGGCGAACGAACACTTCGATCAAGCGTTATTCCTTGATCTCGCAAATACCCATGGCAACACCGCCGACGGGGTTCATCTCGCAAACTCTGGCGGAATCTGGAACGCAATCGTCATCGGCATGGCTGGGATCTCGTTTGGCGTTAACGGCATCAAAATAGCCCCAACCGGCTGGTGCATTGGCGATGAGATGTCGATGCGTTTGCCCATAAGGTCATCACTACTCGAACTCACGATTCGCAAAGAGGGAACCACAGTTCATCTACATGCCGGCGAACCGATTTCGTTGATCACTCAACAAGGTGAAGTCTCGGTTGACAAAACACCAATTTTTGTCCCCGCCGTTTTCCCGTCCGCGTTTCAACGTGGGTAACGTGCGGGCATGACTGAAGCACTTGGATTCGACGGCAAAGTAGCAAT
>JALRDI010000180.1 GCA_023257035.1 Ilumatobacteraceae bacterium
CGATGTCGTGAGCGCGTGGGAGGTGTAGCTCAGGGTGCGCAATCATTGAGGCGGTCGGGGTTTCTGCTGACGACCCAACGACGGTTGTGTTCGGCGAGATCACACCGAGTCCATTTGCGCCAGCGGCAACAAGATTGTCGAGGGCAATGAGAACATCGGCATCGCCTTGGCCAAGCCGACTTGCTTGCACGGCTCCGCCTTTCGAGAGCCGGATGTCGCTGACGACCGGCCCAGCCTTCTGGCTGAGTCCGATTTGATCGATTCCTTGGACGTTCCAACCGTCGAGCATTGCGGCGGTGCCGATCACCTGTGCGACGGTGACGACCCCGGTGCCTCCGACGCCGGTGAGACGAATCGCAAGTTCGTCTTGATCGCTGTGGGCGGCAGGTTCTGGTGGCTCAGTTGAAGGAATTGCAGCAGTGCCTGCAGTTGTGTTCACCGGGGTGTGGTCGAACAGGCGAGATGCGAGGCGGGCGAACAGGCTCGGTTCCGTATCGACGGCAATGAACGATGGGCAGTCGCCGTCGACACAAGATTGGTCAAGGTTGCAGGAGTTTTGGTCGATTCGGGTCTTTCGTCCCCATGGCGTATCGAACGATTGAACTGAGAGGCAGTTGCTGGTTCGACCGCAGTCTCCACAGCCTTCGCAGATTCGGTGGTCGATGACGATGCGGTCAGTTGGGGTGAGCGCGCGTCCTCTCTTGCGGTCGCGTCGAAGTTCCGCTGCGCAGGGTTGATCATGAATCAGCACAGTGACGCCAGGAGTTGCGGCCAGCGCCTCCTGTGCTTCAATCAGCCGGGAGCGATGCCAGACATCAACTTCGGTTGGCCAGTCGTTGTGTCGCTCGGTGTCGTCGGTCGTGACGATGACTCGGGTGACACCTTGTCGAAGAAGATTGGCAGCAACCGCGGAAGGCGACAGCTGACCCGACGGCGTCTGACCGCCGGTCATCGACACAGCACCGTTGTAGAGAAGTTTGAATGTCATGTGACTACCCGCCGCTACGGCGGAGGTGACGGCGAGTTGACCGCTATGGAAGTACGTTCCATCTCCAAGGTTCTGGATCATGTGGTCGGTGGATACAAAGTGTTCCATTCCGATCCAGAGGGAGCCCTCGTTACCCATTGCGGTAACTCCGACGATGTCGCCTCCTCGACCGGGCTCGCCAAGCATCACCATCGTGTGGCAGCCGATTCCCGCACCAACAACAGAGCCTTCGGGGACAACCGTCGATGAATTATGAGGACAGCCAGAACAGAAGAATGGGCTTCGTTCAACGGTCAGTTCAATATGGCGAATTTGCTGTGGCGGGGCCGGAGCGAGACGATCACCAAGTCGGCCGACAAGTTGTTGGCGAAGTGCAGTGGTAATCGTCCCAGTGTCGAGCGTCCCGTGATGAGCGACGATCGGCTCGCCGTGATGAACGGATTTTCCAACAATTCGCGGAGCATCAACTCGACCAGAAAGAATTTCACGAACTGCTGTTTCGACGATTGGCTGCTTCTCTTCGATCACGATGAGTTCTTCGAGGCCAGCAGCGAACTCTCGAACAGTAGAAGTGTCGACGGGGTAGGTCACCGCCATTTCGAGAATCCTGATTCCATTCGCAGCAATGTCATCGTTCGTTCTCATGCCGAGACGTTTCATCGCCTCATGAACCTGTCGATGGGTGTTGCCCGAGGCGATGATGCCGACCATTCCACGATCGTTTCCGGCCGTGACACGGTTGAGTTTGTTGAGGCGGATGTACTCGAGGGCGATAGGTAGTCGAACTTCGATGAGTTCGCGCTCAAGTTCGAGGTTAAACGGTGAGATCACGCGTCCCGTCGGTGCCAGCAGGTTTGCGGGACGATCGGGAAGTACGGGGTGGTGGTCGAATGCATCGAGGCCAACCGAGGCAGTACCGTCGGCGACATCAGCAACAACACGCACTGAGGTCCATAGTCCGGCTGAGCGGCTCATTGAGATTGCATGGCGTCCGAGTGCGAGTAGCGCAGCTGGGTCACCGGGCACAAGCACAGGAATTCGTAGTGCCGCCAAGATGTCGGTTGAGTTCGAGGGAACGGTCGAGCTTTTCGCTCCGGGGTCATCACCGACGAGTGCAACCACACCGCCGAGGCCGCCCGTTCCTGCGAGTACTGCATGTCGGATTGCATCGCTCGCTCGTTCGAGCCCCGGTGCTTTGCCGTACCAAACTCCAACGACGCCGTCATGGAGCGCGTCAGATCGAGTTGTTACGAGTTGCGAACCCATCACGGCGGTAGCGGCATGCTCTTCGTTGATGGCTGGAATGTGGCGAACCGGAAGATCATGTGCAATCGAGGTTGCTCGATCGACTTCATCGCCGTAGCCGCCGAGGGGAGAACCGGGATATCCGCTGACGAATGCTGCCGTGTTGTGGCCATCTCGTCGATCCGCCATGAGCTGCTCTAGCGGCAATCGCGCAAGCGCCTGAACACCGGAGAGAAACGAAGTTGTTTGTTCCTTCGTGTATCGATCACTTAACGCGTATTCATCAATCGTCATTGCTCTGCCCCCATTTGCCGACGAGTGTTCTTCCAGATTAGTTACTGCGGCGAGATGCCTCAATCAGCGGACGAACGACACGATGATGTCAACGGTGAGACTGATGCACGAAGCGATCACGAGCACGAGCACAGCGCGATCAAAGGCTGCCCCCGAGAGTCGTCGCCGAAGTGGCGGGCCAAATGGAACCGACGACAGAACGATGACGGAGATCAACAGTGAGACAAGTAATCGTCCCTCGAGATGTCCTCTTGCGGCGAGGGTGATGGTTTGGACAATTCCGATAAGGCCAAATGCGGTCGCGATTGAAAACACAAATGCGTCACGGGGGAGTCGTAGCGCTTGATGCCATGCTGCGACTACCGGCCCGGATACCCCTGAGCCACCTTGGAA
Organism: Ilumatobacteraceae bacterium; assembly: GCA_023257035.1. Lineage (GTDB taxonomy): Bacteria > Actinomycetota > Acidimicrobiia > Acidimicrobiales > Ilumatobacteraceae > Casp-actino5. Next base: position 2,921 of record JALRDI010000180.1, read on the forward strand.
CACTCCGGCAATGAGTCCAGCGATTGGCGAATAGGTTCGCTCCTTGTCGTGTGATACATGGTGATCGGGGTTTCTCAACCGCTGATACAGCCACGAAATGATCGTCGCATTGAGCGCAATGAGGGTTACCTGTTCTGGAACAGCCCCCAACGACAGCGTTCCGAGGATGACGCCGACTCCACCGGCGAGACAAAACGAGAGAAGGCCACGTGTCTGGCTTCGCGCATGCCAATTCGTTGCGACAATTCCGACGTTTTGCACGATCGCTGGAATTGCAAGTACGGCAATCCCGGTCTCTGGAGAAACAAATAACGAGATGATGGGGAGCGCAATCAGTGGCAGTCCCATCCCGGTCACGCTTTTCACGAGGGCCCCCAGAACGACAGCAACCCCAACGATGAGAAGATCGGCGGTCGACATTAGGCAGGCGTGTCAGACATAAACGAAGTTCGCGTCATCTCGATACTGCCGATGCGATCGAGGATCGTGAACGAACAGGTCGACAGGTTGATCGTTGCAGAGACCTGCGCATCAGCATCGTTGTTGACCCATTGCAGTACTAACTCGTGTGGAATGTCTCTCGCCACCAACTCAAACTTGCCTGCGAAGGCAGGATGCTCTGCTCTCCAACGAAGCAGGTTGAGCATCTGCGTGACGAGAGGGGTTTCGAGGGCATCAAGAATTTCGTGAGGCGTGTAGTAGTGGCGGTTGATATCTCGCCCGACTCCGGTTTCTTGTAGCAGTGCGAGATCATTTCTTCCGCCAAGCAAGCCGACGTAGTACACCTGAGGGACCCCCGGAAGTAACACTTGAATGAGGCGGGCAAGGATGTACGTCTCAACGTCATTTCCGAGAGCATCGAGATAGGTGCAGTTCACTTGGTAGAGGTCGAGGTTTGAGGCTGCAGCACCAGTTGCGAGCGAGCTCTCTCCGGATGAGCGCCGGGCGATTTCGTGCACCAGGCTGTCGATTCGCTCGGGAGGGAGCAAGCCCTTCCGTGATGGGTCAGAGGGGTGTGCCCCTACATCAATGACGCCAATTCCGTCGTGCGTATCGAGCACGGTGATGCAGTTCGTGGGTCGAATCTTGATCCATTCCGAAAGCGGAGCAGCGTCGCTCGTGTAGAGCGCGTCAAGGACGAGCGGCGGTAGAGCGAAGTCGTAGACAAGATCAACGCGCTTGGCGATCTCGATCTGATCTTCGAAGTAGCCGTGTATTTCAAGTAGCACCTCCATCGAGCGTGTTCGACAACGCGCTGCTAGTTGCTCAATGAACTCGTACGTCTCGGGCAGCATGAAACAGGAAGTGCCCGCTCGCTTTATTGCGTAGCCAACGGCGTCGAGCCGAACGAGGTTGACGCCGCCCGATGAAAAGGCATTGAGAATTGAGTCGAGATAGGCCGAACCGGGTGCAGATTCGACATCGATGTCAATTTGCTGAGAGGTGAAGGTTGTCCATACAAGTCGATTCGAACCATCGTCCATGGTCAGAGTGGTGAATGGAAGGCCTGGTCGCGGTCGATAGATCTTTGCAAGGTCCTCTTCGGTTGCACCGTCAGGGAACACCGAACTCATCGTGAGGAACATGTCGTTCCATTCGGATGTTGCTCCGAGTCTCTTCCAGTCGTTGAACGAGGTTGAATCGCTCGACACATGGTTGACAATGAGGTCGGCCATCACATCGAATTGTTCTGAAATGTTTGCTACGTCGTTCCACGTGCCGAGGCGATGGTCAACGATCGTGTGGTCACGCGGATCAAAACCAGCATCTGCGCCATCGATTGGGTCGAAGAACGGAAGAATGTGCACCCCTCCGAACGCGCCTGCGAACGGGCCTTCGAGAAGCTGCAGCACCCCTTGGAGGTCGCCCGCGAGTCGATCCGCGTAGGTGATGAGCTGAGGTGAATTTCGCATAGTTGAGGACGCTTAGTTCTCGGTCGCCATTGGGAGATGCTCCCGAATGAACTCCAATTGAAGGCGCAGGAGGTTCTCGGCGACAACTTCCTGCGGAGTCATGTGGCTCACACCGGCGAGCGGAAGCACTGAATGTGGTGCACCAATGGCAAGTAAGGCCGATGAAAGTTGCAATGTATGAGCCGCCACAACATTGTCGTCAGCGAGTCCATGAATGAGAAGTAGTGGTCGCTCAAGCGAGTCGAGATCGTCGATGAGTGACGATCGTCGGTACGGCTCAGGTTCAATCTTCGGGTTGCCGAGGTAGCGCTCGGTGTAATGGGTGTCATACCAACGCCACTCGGTGACGGGTGCCCCAGCGACTGCAACATGGAATCGTTGCGGTTCACGGACAGCTGCAAGTGCAGCGAGATAGCCACCAAAACTCCAACCTCGTATCGCTACTCGCGAGAGGTCGAGTTCGACGCCTACGTGAGTAGCGCAGTGCTCAGCAGCAATGTCAAGGGCGGCCACTTGATCGGCGAGAACTGGTGTAGCCAGATCTCCATGTACCGCACGTTCCCATGTTGAACCTCTGCCCGGGGTTCCTCGGCCGTCGCACACAATGACCGCGAAGCCTTGGTCGGCAAACCATTGAGAGTTGAGATGAGCGCGCCGTGATCGGACCAATCTCAACGCGTGTGGCCCACCGTACGGGTCGACAAGTACGGGGAGTGGACCAGTGGCTGGGCTCGAAGGAAGAATGATCCCGACGTCGAGAGTATGGCCCTCAGGAGAAACACCGCGTGTGATCACGACGTTCGGTTCGCAAAGTGGATCCTCGGAGTGAGAAGTGAGTCGGTTTCCGCTTGGAAGAACCCATGACTGCTCGAATTCTTCAAGATTTGCGGTTCTCGTGATGACGAAGTCGGTGGTACCTGCTGCTTGTGCAACCACGTTCCCACTCGTCACATTCGTGAGCCCGTCGTAGCGATGCCATTTCCAAAGGTGTTGGACCGTGCTGTCATCAATCGGGTTAGCGGTGAAGAGCGCTTGATCACGTTCGGCATGAACAATTGATCGCAGTTGAAGATCTGGGGGAGTGACCGGAGCGCCATCGACGATGAGGCGTCGCGCTCCATCACGGTCTGCAGCAGTAATGATCTCGTTGGGTCCGATACCGACCGGAGCGCCAGCTACCAGTTCAACCCAACTGTCGTCGTCGTCACGCCAGACTGAGGTCGTCGAGCCGTCGGCTGGATCAACTCGAAGCACCTCAAGGCTTCGTTGGTCACGTGATTGCACGGTGATGAGAGGACCAAATGAATCCCAGGACACTCGCGCGAGATATTCAAATGCGGCGTGGTCCCATTTGACCTCGGTGAGTTCCCCAGAGTTCAGATCTGCAATGTGTAGCGAAACAGATGCGTTCGTTGTTCCTGCGGCCGGATAACGAGTTGATCGTTGGGGCGCCCACGGTTGAGCCGGATCACTCAATGACCAGTCAGCAACCTGCGAATTGTCGACGAATGTGACAAGCACTTGTGTGCTGTCGGGTGACCACCAGTGGCCACGCATTCGACCCATCTCCTCGGCAGCAATGAATTCAGCCATTCCCCAGTTGGTGTCTGGGTTCCCGGTGGTGAGCTCGATCACCGGTGTCGTGGGCTCTGCGATCGCAGCCACTTTGAATGTCGAGCCGATCACGGCGGACACATACTGACCGTCTGGTGAAATGCGCGGGTCGAATGCGCCGTCTCCAATATCGATCTCGTGCACTACTCCGGTCGCCAGATGAACATGAAAAGTGCGTCCTGACACTGTGAAGACACCGGTTGCGCACAGTGCATCTGTGTCATAGGCGGTGATGCCCTCAGCCGATTCGCGAAGTCGCTCACGCACGGCTTGTTCGGCGGCTGATAACCCGGCACCGGAGTTGAGATTGCTTGGGTCGACGATGAGTCGCTCAATCCCTGAGCTTGTGTCGCAAGCCCAAAGGCAGGTAACTGGGTCGCTTCCAGTTCGGGATCTCGCAAAGAACACGTTCGTATGGTCAGGGCTCACACGGAGGTCACGTGGTTCTCCGAGCGTGAATCTACGAGTCCGGGCGTACTGGCGCGGAAACGAGTCGGTGGTCAACGTCCGGTGCTTCCCGCAGCAATGGCTTCGGCTGTGATTTCCCACGCCGCATCGGCGTTCACCTTTGTCAGCACGGTGCAGTTCGCAGCGGGTCGATCAATCAGTGTTCGCTGGTCAACAACCGTCATGCCACGTGTGTGCTCCCCTTCGATCACCACATCGACAAAGCGCTCCTCGGAGGTGAACAAGTCGGGGTGTGTGAGTGCGAGTACCGCAAGCGGATCATGAACGGCTGCACCTTCCATGTCGTCGTGGCGTGAGCTGTAATTCGCAGAGAAGAAATCGAACAGGCCTGAAAGCACGTTGGCGAGTTGTCCGTCAATCTCTTTCACCTGAGCGATACGTGGTGCTGTTGCCTGAAACTGATGAGTGACATCCAGGCCAGCCATGATGAGTGGGAGTCCAGAATTGACGACAACTGCTGCCGCGTGGGGGTCAGCCCAGAAGTTGAATTCAGACATGGCTGTGCGGTTGCCGAAGGTGCCTCCACCCATAAATGAGATTCCCGCGATGTGGTCGCCGAGCATTGGGTCGCTGCGAAGTGCGAGTGCGATATTTGTCATCGGGCCGGTGACGACAAGGTGGCAGCCAGGGTTTGCTCGTGCGGTTTCGATGATGAATTGGACTCCATCGGTGCCATCGAGTGGACGTGATGGCTCGGGGAGATCAGCCCCATCGAGGCCACTTTCGCCATGCACGTAACCAGCGAATGCGGGCTCGACAACGAGCGGCCGGCCGGCACCAGAGTGGACTTCGACGTCGAGATCGAGCATGTGTCGAAGTACTCGGGCGTTGTGAGTCGTTCGATCGAGTGGGGCATTTCCCGCCACTGTGGTGATTCCGAGCACGTCACATGTGTGTGCGGCCACCACGATTGCGACAGCATCGTCGTGTCCAGGATCGCAATCGAGAATGATGCGGGGTTTGGCAGATGAACTCGTCATGAAGTGATCATGCCACTTCGTGATGGTTCAGTTCACCGCAGAACTAATTGACAGGTTCAAAGCTGTGGTCAGGGGACACGTGCACAACCTCGCCAACATGCTCGCCCACGAGAAGATGCGTAAGCAGTGAGGGGTCATCACTCTTGCCGAAGGTGCGCCGTCCATCTGCCAAGCGGATTGCTGCCCACGCAGTTTCAGGCTCGGAGGACTTTCCGTGCATCACGGTGTAGGCCTCGACGTGCGTGGTTGTGTCAGTTGACGCTTCGGCAGCATCGGCCCATCCCGCTCGTGGCAATGCATCGATCTCGTCTTGAGGCTCAGCGTGTCGAAACTCTTGTGCCGGTGGTGTCGTCGAGTAAACGCCGAATGCGTGCTTAGTGACGAAGCCGCCGTTAGCCCATACCAAGCCGGTTGATCCTGGGTCATTGCGAAGCGTTTCAACCATCGTTGCGATCGAATGCATGACGTATTCGTTCCACGGGCCTCCTGCGAAGGAAAGCCCACCCGTTTGAGTCAGTGGTCGACTCTCGTTGTACGGGTCTATGCCGAGTGACTTCGCGCCGAGCTGCACCGCTGAGGGGAAGCACGAGTAGAGATCGAGGTGTGCGATGTCATCAATCGTCACCCCAGCAAGTTCAAGCGCTTGCCGCCCGCCGAGTTCGACGGCGGGTGTTCGTGCGAAGTCATCGCGATCTGAGATAAACGGATGTTCATGGCAGTCGGCCCCGCTGTGAGGGAACACCCACCGCTCTATGGGTACCCCGAGCGCCTCGGCATGGGCAGCCGAGCAGATAATGACCGCTGCTGCCATGTCGACATCGTTGTTCGAGTTCATTGCCTTCGTATACGGGTATCCAACCATTCGGTTTGAACTTGACGGTGTCGTGATTTCATCGCCGGAGAGTGATGTCCGAAGCCATGCGTTTGGGTTTTGTTCGGCAACCTTGCTGAATGCAGACCACATCCGACCAACATCAGCAATGTGTTGTTCGGGAGTAACTCCTCGCGCCGCTCGTATTGCAGTTTCAAACATTGGATACACCTGCACCGGCATGACGAGTCCCAGTTCGGTTTCCTCAGGGTTCGACATCTGTAGGTCGTGACCCCATGTTTCAGGTGGTTCCTGCTCGAGCACTTCAGGATCAACCTTCGGCCATGTCAAGTCGATGCCGTGCTTTCGAGCGCGCATGCGGCTTCGCCAAGTTTCTCCACCAACGAGGAGCGCACAGTCGAGTTCGCCACGCAGGATGCGTTGAGACGCTGAGTTGACGAGCGACTGTGGCGAGTTGCCTCCCATTGGAGTGACGACTCGTCGTGGGGCGATGCCGAGACGATCTGCAACAATTCGGGCCGAGTCGCCATAACGCCAGGACAGGGTGTTGACGACTGCAAGTACTCCCGCCGATGCGATTGGATCATTGGTTGCGCCAGCGTCTTGCGCGGCGGCGCGTAGGGCCTGAGCCATGAGCGCAGTTGCGTCCTCTGCCTGACTCGGATCGTCGATTCGCTGTTGAACTTGGCCGACGCCGATGATCACGGGAGTATTTGCGGGAGGGATTGTTGTCACGTCCGTGACCCTACGCAAGTCTGCCCGTACACTTTGCAGTCGTGGCAATCATCTCTTTCGGCTGTGACCATGCCGGCTTTGAACTGAAACAGCACCTCATCGCATATGTCGAAGCTGCCGGCCACACCGTGGTCGACCACGGCACGCATTCAACCGACAGCGTTGACTATCCAGAGTTTTGTTCTGCGGCCGGGCGATCGGTTCGTGACGGTGAAGCCGATGTCGGGATTGTGCTCGGTGGAAGCGGACAAGGTGAACAACTGGCCGCCAACAAAGTGAGGGGCGTTCGAGCGGCGCTTTGCAACTGTTTGTACACGGCCCGAATGGCGCGTGAGCATAACAACGCAAATGTCTTGTCGATTGGCGCTCGAGTTGTTGGTGTTGGGCTTGCCGAAGAAATTGTTGATGTGTTCCTTGGTACCGATTTCGAGGGTGGACGTCACGCTCGAAGGGTTGACCAACTCACCGCTTTGGAAGAGGAGTTCTGAAATGCCGTTTCCATCTGATGCGCAGCCAGACCTTGAGGTCGAGGCGTTGCTGTCGGCCGAATTTGAGCGTCAGCAGACCGGCCTGCAGTTAATCGCAAGCGAGAATTTCACCTCGCCTGCGGTGATGAAAGCGGTCGGGTCTGTGCTCACAAACAAGTACTCAGAGGGGTACCCCGGCAAGCGTTATTACGGAGGCAATCAAGTCGTTGACTCAATCGAGGCAATTGCGATTGACCGAGTGAAGCAACTCTTTGGCGCTGATCACGCAAACGTTCAGCCGCATTCAGGCGCCAACGCGAACATGTGCGTCTATCAGGCACTGTTATCACCGGGTGACACCGTTCTTGGGTTGAGTCTTGATCACGGTGGCCATCTCACCCACGGCTCCCCGGTGAACGCGAGCGGATTGCTCTACAACTTTGTGTCGTATGGCGTTGGCGAAGAAGAGCGAATCGACATGGATCGAGTTCGCGATCTTGCCCGAGAGCATCGCCCAAAGCTCATCGTCGCTGGAACCACGAGCTACCCAAGGCGACTTGATCCAGAGCCGTTTAAGAGCATTGCCGACGAGGTTGGAGCGCTCTTGCTCTTTGACATTGCTCATCTCGCCGGACTTGTCGCCGGAGGCGCTCATCCGAATCCGGTGCCGTTCGCAGATGTCGTTACCTTCACGACCCACAAAACATTGCGGGGCCCGCGTGGTGGATGCATTCTCGCGAAGGCTGAACATGCAGCAGCAATTGATAAGGCTGTGTTCCCCGGATGGCAGGGAGGGCCACTCGAGCATGTGATTGCGGGCAAAGCGATTGCGTTTAGAGAGGCCATGTCACCTGAGTTTGGTGAATACGCCCATCGGATCGTCTCGAATGCCTCCCAGCTTGCTGACGCCCTTGCCGGCCACGGGTTCCGCATGGTGTCAGGGGGAACTGACACTCACATGATCGTTGTCGACCTCCGTCCATTCGACGAAGAACTCACCGGCAAAGAGGCACAGGCAGTACTTGATGAGGCCGGGATCACGTTAAATAAGAACACGGTGCCGGACGACCCTCGAAGCCCATTTGTGACAAGTGGTGTTCGTATTGGAACGCCATCGGTGACAACGCAGGGAATGGGAGCTGACGAGATGCCCGTTATTGTGGACCTCATCACCCGAACATTGCGTCATCGCAGTGATGCTGCGTCGGTGGCTGGAATCCGGCAAGAGGTTGCTGCCTTATGCGAAAGGTTCCCGGCGTACTGAGAGGTATCGGGTCTAACGTTTCGTCATGCCAAGCCTGTTCGATTATTTGATCATCGGCGTTGTAGCGGCTGGCGTGACATTTATTGCAACTCCGGTCGTCAGCATTGTGGCGAATCGCCGGGGTTGGGTGGCGCAACCAAATGATCGCAGTGTTCACACGTCGGCAATCCCAAATGTCGGTGGAATTGCCATGCTGCTCGGTCTGCTCTTCGCTCTTGCGGTAGCGCAGTCGCTGGGCCGTTTCGAAACGTTGTTTGATGGGAATATCGAACAAGTCGGAGTCGTGCTTGCGGCCGTGGCGATTGCGCTTGTTGGTTTCCTTGACGACACCCGTGATCTTGCGCCACCGGCAAAGGTCACTGGCATTGTTGTCGCCGCAATGTTGCTCACTTGGTTCGGCGCAACGATGTATTACTTCCGTGTTCCCTATCTCGATGTATTCATCTTGTCGAGTGATTGGCAGCCAGTAGTCACAGTGATCTGGTTGCTTGGAATGACCCAAGCGATCAACTTGATCGACGGTCTCGATGGTCTCGCTGCGGGGATTGTTGCGATTGGAGCTGCAGCGTTCTTTCTGTACGCGTTTCGGCTTTCAGATCTCGGGTTGCTGAGCCAACCAAACTTGGGTCCGCTTGTCGCAATCATTGCCGCCGGTATTGCTGTTGGATTTCTTCCTCACAATTTCAACCCGGCTACGACATTTATGGGTGATGGTGGCGCGTTTCTTCTCGGGTTACTGCTTGCCGTGGCAACGGGGATGGTTGGTGGTCGAGCCGATCCACTCACCCAAGCATTTGTCGGTCAGACGTTTTTCTTCCTCGCCCCGCTTGCGATTCCAATCCTGATTCTGGGTGTCCCGATTCTCGACACCTTGTTTGCAATCGTGCGTCGGGCCTCACAGCGTCAAGCGATTGACGTGGCAGATAAGGGTCACCTTCACCACCGATTGATGAACCTTGGGCACGGGCACCGTCGAAGTGTTGCGATCTTGTGGGCCTGGACGGCGTTGCTGTCGGCATTCGTGTTGTACCCGGTGCTTACAGATACAAATCCGACCTACCTGCCGTTTGGGATGGGCGCTCTTGCAATCGTGCTGTTCACGGTGTTGCATCCGAGTGTCCGTCGTAAACGAGCGGAGGAGATCGAAGCGGCACTGCTCCGCCCGGCCTCTGAACAAATCGTGTCCGACGACTGACACCTCCGCGGTCCGGTTGATCGATTGCCAACGAATTGCAACATTTGGTGGTTGCAAGATCGGGCTCGTTTGGTCTAGTTTGTGCAGGCGTTCACAAGCGCAACGAACTGCGCATGCGAATCCCTACTTGACCTCCCATGAAGTTGCTATTCACTCAAGCCCGTAACGCCCGCGCTGGCGGGGCCGACGACAACCTAGGTCGTGGCATGGAGACCGCACTTCTTCTCGCGTTCTTTCTCGGCATCGGGTGGCTACTCGACCAGTGGCTAGGAACCCGCCCGCTCTTCATGATTGGCCTCGTGCTCTTTGGGGCCGCTGGTTCATTCATCAAAATGAAGTTTGAATATGACGGTCGCATGGAGCGACTCGAGGAAGAGCGTCGTGAGTCTGCTCGAGCGAGGGCAGCAAAGTGACCGCTGCGGATATGTCAACTTCCCCTGAGGCAACGGTCGATGAGAATCCGATTGAGGTTCGTATCTCTCTCGACATGGTGAAGCGCGGTTTGTACATCACCCCACTCGTTATTGCCGTTGCAGCGATGCCATGGGGTGGGCCTGGAGCATTGTCAGCTGCGTTTGCACTCGGTCTTGTGTTCGTCAACTTCTTGCTCGCGGCAGCGCTCGTGTCTGGAGCGGCAAAAATTTCTACGGCATTAGTCATGGCCGCCACGTTGTTCGGCTATCTCATTCGTCTAGGATTGATCCTCGTTGCCTTCCTTCTCGTACGTGACGCATCATGGATTTCGCGTCCCGCACTCGGAGCGACCATAATCATGTCTCATATAGGACTCCTCGTGTGGGAGTTGAAGTACGTAGCAATCTCGCTGGCTCACGCCGGCTTAAAACCTGCCCGCCCGTAGAAACAACAGGAACGAAACACCGTGTTCGCACT
>JALRDI010000233.1 GCA_023257035.1 Ilumatobacteraceae bacterium
TACATCCTCGGTTCGTCGCTCTTTGGAGCCCAACTCGCAGCAGCCCTTGGCTTGCCGTACGCATTCGCATCGCACTTCTCGCCAGGAGCGCTCATCGAAGCGGTGAAGGAATATCGGCGTTCATTCGTTCCATCTGAACGGCTTGCCGAGCCTCACGTGATCGCAGCGGCAAACGTCTTTTGCTCAGAATCGTCCGATGATGCCCTGAAACAGTTTCATGCCGCCGCACGAGAACGTGTTGCCCTGATCGTGCCGAAAGGTGTCGAGTACACCGATGAGCAGGCCGACCAGGTGCTGGCGATGCCCCAGGGACAGAACCTGTTGCAAATGATGCAATATTCAGCGGTCGGTACCCCACCAGAGGTTGCGGCATACCTCGACGAGTTTCTTGCTCATTCTGGGGCAGATGAACTCATCGTTTCCCACTCAACCCCATTTGTTGAAGAGCGAATGACCTCCATTCGACTCACCGCCGACATCGTTGATCGTGTCGGTGTGTGATGCGGGGAGTTGAGCATTAGCCATGCCTGATGTTCGGGTCAGTTGCCTGGGTTGCGGCGGCGACATCGTCATCACTGACTTGAACGTGCCTGAAGGAGTGATTGCCCGAGGAGACAGGTTCATGCACGAAGGTTGTGTGCTGAACAGCGAGGCAGAGTCGAGTCGTTACGAGGTGGGTGTTCCTGCGTATCTTTTGCCAAGGGGGCGGTAATGGGAGAACCAACTGCAATTTCTGACGAGCGCCGTGAAGAACTGCGCGTGCGCTACAGAGCCGAGCGTGACAAACGTCTTCGTGGTGACGGCAACAATCAGTACCTTGAGCCGACGGGACGGTTCGCTGGCATCACTGACGATCCATACACCGAACGTGTTGAGCGTGATTCGGTGCATGACGACGTCACGGTGGCGGTCATTGGCGCTGGATTTTCTGGTCTCGTTACCGGTGCTGCATTGAAGAAGGCAGGAATCGACGATGTTCGGCTGCTCGATGCGGCGGGTGATGTCGGCGGGGTGTGGTACTGGAATCGGTATCCGGGTGCGATGTGTGACACCGCAGCGATGATCTATCTGCCGCTGCTGGAAGAGACGGGGACGGTCCCTTCAGCGAAGTACGTTCCGGCTCACGAGATCTATGCTCACGCGCAAAGTATTGCGACGACGTTCAACCTGTATGACAACGCACTGTTGTCTACGAGCGTCAACGAGGTTTCTTGGGATGAAGCAGCGGCCCGTTGGCGTATCACGACCGACCGAGGCGACGATTTCACCGCCAAATTTCTGGCGACGGGAACCGGGCCCCTGCATCGCCCAAAGTTGCCGGGCATTGACGGCATTGACTCGTTCAACGGCCATGCCTTCCACACGAGCCGTTGGGATTACGAGTACTGCGGGGGAGGCCCCGCCGACATCCCGATGGACAAACTTGGTGACAAGCGAGTTGCAGTGATCGGAACGGGAGCCACCGCGGTGCAATGCATCCCGAAAGTGGGTCGGGACGCTGGCGAACTGTTTGTGTTCCAGCGCACGCCATCATCGATTGACATTCGAAATAACCACCCAATCGATCCGGACTGGTTTGGCTCCCTCGAGCCGGGCTGGCAGCGAGAGTGGCTACGAAACTTCACCCTGTTACAAACAGGTGGCTACGCAGACGTCGATCTCGTCATGGATGGCTGGACCGATATCGCTCAGCGTGTGCGTGACCGGGTTGCTGCCCGTGTGATGGCAGGAGCCGAACTCAGCCCCGAAACAACACTCGCCGCGTACGAAGAGTCCGATGACGAAAAGATGGAAGAGATCCGGGCGCGCGTCGATGCGATCGTCACCGACCCAGCGACTGCAGAGGCGCTGAAACCTTGGTACCGGCAGTTGTGTAAGCGTCCGTGCTTCCACGATGAATACCTCCAGACCTATAACCGTCCGAACGTCACTCTGGTCGACACCGACGGCCAGGGCGTTGATCGAATCGATGCGACCGGTGTTTGGGCGAATGGTCAGCATTACGAAGTTGACTGCATCGTCTTTGCCTCAGGTTTCGAGGTTGGTACTGACTTGTCGCGCCGATCCGGATTCCAGATTTTGGGTCGAGGTGGAACGTCTCTCGAGCAGCATTGGGCGAATGGCATGCGGACATTGCATGGAACTCATGTCGACGGTTTCCCGAACTTGTTCGTACTTGCGACAGCCCAAGCGGCGAATCTCATCTCGAATGTGCCTCACAACTATGTGGAGGCGAGCGATGCGATCGCTGCTGTTGTTGCGCACTCGGAACGCACAGGATCATCGACGGTTGAACCTGGCAGAGACGACGTGAACGAATGGCTAACTCGTATTCAGGCCCGGCAGGGTTCGGTCATTGGATCACCTGATTGCACGCCGGGGTATTACAACAACGAGGGCAAGCCACTTGAAGGCGACCAGCAACTGAACGGCGGTGCATACATTGAGGGAGCTGTTGCGTACTTTGAATACCTCGAGCAGTGGTGGAAGTCCGGCGAGTTCGCAGGCCTTCATTTCGTGTAAGACATTTGTAGGTGGCTCGTAAGGGGGGGAGTGATGACGCTGATCGATTCAACCGCAATTGATA
>JALRDI010000269.1 GCA_023257035.1 Ilumatobacteraceae bacterium
AAGAGCGTCCGCAGCGAGGCGATCTGACCAAAGCTGTGCTTCGGCAATGCCGAGCTCGCATCGACGATGAAGTTTGACGATGTCGGTCACGACTGTCGACGAGCAGTTGGGTCAGCTGCGAGAACCTCGGCAGGCAACTCTTCGCCAGAGACTTCATCTGTCCAATAGGTGCCGTCACTGAGTCGGCTGAGTGCTGCAGCAACATTGTCAAGATCGGCGGCAACCTGGTCGATATCGAGATCGTTCGGTTGGGTCACAGCTTCGTCGCTCACGATCTATGAGGTTAGCCATCACGATGACTCAGGGCGCGGCGACGGCGCGCAATAACAACCCACGTGATGAAAATTCCTGAGGCGGCAATCCATCCAATAAGAAGAAACCCGAGCGCAGTCGAAATACGACTCATCAACGTCGTTGGGTTATCGGTCGTTTGAGAGGTGGTCATCTCGAGTGAGGTTGACGTGCCATCAAGCGGAGCACTCCACACTTCGATGCGTTCTTCTCCATCGGCGCTGCTGTCAGGCAACGCAATTGAAATGTCGACTGTCATGACGTCGGCAGGGGAGCGTCCTCGAAGAAGATCTTCAAACGGCATCCCACCGAGCAGAGCATTGAGTTCAGTATCTGAAAAGTCGTTAAAGCCATCGGCAAGCCCAAGAGTGGCCGTTACGGAGTTGTCAGCGGCAAGCACCCGATCTGCAGCATCGCGAGTGAGATCTCTCTGAACTGAGACATCACGGATGGGGGACCCGATCGAGTTGAGAATGTCGGCCAGTTCATCGGCGTTTGCAAAGTTATGGGTGAGCGTCATCACGACGCCGCCATCGTCAAGTGGTGACGGTCCATCTGCAAGCCATCCGGCTTCGAGCAGATCATCAACGAGTACTCGTGATGCAATTGAAGGTGCTGCTTCGACAAGTTCTTCATCAGCAACAACTCGCACACTCACTGAACCTGAACCGTTGGCAGACATAGAAACAGCGATATCCACATCGAGTTGACAGGCAGCAAGTACGAGCACCAATGGTGCAAGCAGTAACAAACGGGCTGATTTCAGAAGGTGCACTGCTCCCATCATGGCAGGCAGAATTCATATGTCCCATGTCGGTCGACTCTGACAACATGAGAGAGATGAACTGTTCGATCGACGGCCGACTTGTCCTTGAACATCACCTCAGCGACGGTCGAGAGGTCTTCATTCCCCTTGAGCCGTTGGTTGTTCAACACCCGATGTTTGGCAAGCGTTCACTACCTACAGGGGAACACCGCTTTGCATCTGACCTTGCATCGGTTCCGTGGCCATTTGTCTGGCTGATCGGGCGGACTGGTCAACACTTACGAGCAGCGATCGTGCATGACTGGCTGATTCACGCTCTCAAATCGAATGATCCTCCGGTGCCAAACCGAATGGCTGCAGATGACGTCTTCAGAGATCTACTTCGCGCCGATGATGTCTCACCGGTTCGCCGGTATCTCATTTACCTCGCCGTTCGTTTTCAGACCGTCTATCGACGAAAATCAAAGCTGAGCCGAATTATCAACGTGCTGATACAAACAGCAACCATCGGTGTTTTGCTTGCTCCTGCAACGGTGCTGGTGATGCTGACCGCCGGGTTGTTCAACCTTGTTGAACGTATGACTCAGCGCTGATTACTCGGCAGCAGGTGTTTCAGATGGCGGTTCGTCGTTTGGTGCAGTTGCTGCGAGTTCAACCGATGACGGTGGAACGAATCCTTCAACTGCCTTAAACGTGAACGTCAACGAACCCTCGCGCTCTGGGTCTTCAACCGTGTCGATGACGACGATCTGACCAGCGCTGAACTCTTTGTAGAGAATCTTCTCAGAGAGCACATCTTCGATCTGTCGCTGGATTGCCCTACGAAGCGGACGAGCGCCAAGCTGCGGGTCGTAGCCGACTTCGGCGAGCAATTCTTTCGCAGACTGTGTGAGTTCGATACCAATGCCTTGATCTTCAAGCTGTCCGGCGAGGCGGGCGAGCATCAGGTCAACCATCTGCACAACTTCGCTCTTTGCGAGTTCGTGGAACACGATCACTTCGTCAATGCGGTTGAGGAACTCTGGCCGGAAATGCTGCTTCAGCGCGTCATTGACCTTTTCTTTCATGCGCTCGTATGACATCGCCGAATCGTCGAGGGTGAATCCAACATTTGCCTTGCGCAAATCTTGGGTTCCAAGGTTTGACGTCATGATGAGCACCGTGTTTCGGAAGTCAACTGAACGACCCTGGGAGTCGGTGAGGCGACCCTCCTCAAGGATTTGCAGCAGCGTGTTGAACACGTCTGGGTGAGCTTTTTCAATCTCGTCGAACAGCACCACAGAGAATGGCTTACGGCGAACTGCTTCGGTGAGCTGGCCACCTTCTTCATATCCGACGTATCCGGGAGGGGAACCGACGAGGCGGCTTACCGTGTGCTTCTCCATGTACTCCGACATGTCGAGGGTGATGAGTGACGAATCGTCACCGAAGAGGAACTCTGCAAGGGTCTTTGCGAGTTCGGTCTTGCCGACACCGGTTGGGCCAAGGAAGATAAATGAGCCGCTTGGACGCTTCGGATCTTTCAGACCGGCGCGGGTTCTGCGAATCGACTGGCTGACAGCGGCGACGGCGTTGTCCTGGCCGATGATGCGCTTATGGAGTTCGTCCTCCATGCGGAGCAACTTCTCGGTTTCTTCCTCGGTGAGTTTGTACACCGGAATTCCGGTCCACATTGAGAGCACGTCGGCGATTGCTTCTTCATCGACTTCATCGAAGAGGTCGACACCCGAAGCTTTGACTTCAGACTCTTTCGCTGCCTTCTCTTCGAGCAGTGCCTTTTCTTGATCTCGCAGTGCACCGGCATCTTCGAAACGCTGTTCCTCAACGGCGGTTCGCTTCTCACGAAGCACGTCTTCAAGGCGGCGTTCGATATCACGAAGATCTGGTGGGGTCTGCATGCGCTTAATGCGAAGGCGTGATCCCGCTTCGTCGATGAGGTCGATCGCCTTGTC
>JALRDI010000316.1 GCA_023257035.1 Ilumatobacteraceae bacterium
GAATCGTCGAATCATCCGATGCGTTCGCAACGGCACTCGATGAAGCCCGCACTGAGGCAGAACGCGCATTCGGTGACGGCAGCGTCATCGTCGAGCGTTATGTCCAGCAACCTCGCCATGTCGAAGTCCAACTCATCGGCGATCGACATGGACGGGTCGAGCACCTTGGCACCCGAGAATGTTCTGTGCAGCGCAGATACCAGAAGTTGTTCGAAGAGGCTCCAGCACCAAACCTCTCAGATGAAACACGCACTGGACTGCACGATGCTGCGGTTCGCCTCGGCTCGACAGTGGGGTACGACTCGGCAGGAACAGTCGAGTTTGTGGTTGATGGAACGACCGGAGAATTCTTCTTCCTTGAAATGAACACCCGACTACAAGTCGAGCACCCTGTGACGGAAGCGATCACCGGGCTCGACCTCGTCGAACTGATGATCAATGTTGCGAGCGGACAACCGTTGCCATCAACTCTTGATGATGTGACCTTCACCGGGCATGCCTGCGAAGCTCGAATCGCAGCAGAAGATGCAAGCCAAGGGTTCATGCCTTCGATTGGCACGATCGACATCCTTGAGGTGCCCGACGACGTTCGCTGGGACTCAGGTGTTGTGGCTGGTAGCACGATCACTCCGCATTTTGACTCGATGGTGGCGAAGCTCATCGTCTCTGGCGAAGATCGGCCGGCTGCGCTTTCTGCGATGCGGTCAGCACTTGACGAGCTGCTCATCGCAGGTGTCAACACCACTGCTGGGTTCCACCGATGGCTGCTCGAGCGACAAGAACTCGTCGACGCCACTTTCTCTACTCGGCTTCTCGACTCAATCGAACTTCCGGTGGCGCCCGAACCTGCGGTGGAACTTGCGGCAGCACTCTGGCGTGAACATCGCCGGGGAGAGGCGTCGAATGTCTGGACCGAAATCGGTGCGATATCGATGACGCCTCATCACCACCAACGCTCACTTGGTCTTCGATCTGACGGTGGCGAGATCCACGAAGTCGTCGGCCCCTCAGAGGCCCTTGAAGCGGTCTCGATGAGAAGCATCGTCGATGGTGCTCGTCGGCGGGTTGCGCTGAACATTGGCGGACACACTCATGTATTTACCGTCGTTCCGCGAACCGAGCGATGGGCAGCCGACCCAACCGGGCGTGCCTCGGGTGGGAATGCTCTGCTCTCACCATTCCCTGCAGTGATCGCCGAAGTGCGCGTGGCAGTTGGTGATGAACTCAAAGGTGGCGATGTCGCAGTCGTCATCGAAGCAATGAAGATGCTGCACTCGGTCACCGCAAGTGGTGCAGCAACCGTCAGCGAGGTACTCGTTGCCGTTGGCGACCAGGTTGCCGGCGGCCAAGAACTCATCAGATTGAACAGCGAAAACGATTGAACAACATCGAAGAAAGGACAACAACATGACGCACAGAAATATTTACATGACCGACGAACTGCAGGCGATCTACGACCAGACCGTCGAGTTCGTTGAACGTGAAGTCACTCCCCATGGCGAGCAATGGGAAGTTGACGGCAAAGTCCCACGTGAAGTGCTGAAGAAGATGGGCGACCTTGGCATGTTCGGACTTCGGGTACCGGTTGAGCACGGAGGCCTTGGCCTCGGCATGTTGGCGTCGGCAACCTTCTCTGAAGCGCTCGGCGCATCGACATTCGGCGGCTTTGACGTGAGCGTGCTCGTACATACCGATATGGCTGGCCCGCACCTCATTAACTCGGGCACAAAAGAGCAACTTGATCAGTGGCTTCCCGGTGTGCTGTCGGGTGACACGATCCTGTCGATCGGAGTCTCTGAGCCTGACGCAGGAAGTGACGTTGCAGGAATGCGCACCACCGCAGTGCGTGACGGTGATGGCTGGCGTATCAATGGAACGAAGACGTACATCACGAACGCGGTCTACGGCAATATGACGATCGTTGCTGCCCGCACGAGCACTGAGAATCGTTATGGCATCACGATGTTCTTGGTACCTGCCGGTACCGAGGGATTCTCCGTCGCGAAGAAACTCGACAAGCACGGCTGGCGTTGTTCTGACACTGCCGAACTCGTGTTTGACAACGTGTGGGTTGGCGACGACCAAGTGCTTGGCACCGTCGACCGCGGTTTCTACGAGACAATGCGCAACTTTCAGAACGAGCGGATGGTGCTCGTTGGAATGGGTGTTGGGGCAGCTCAGGTCGCGCTCAACCAGACACTCGAGCATGTGCAGAATCGCCCGGCATTTGGTGGACACCTGTGGGATCTTGGCGCAATTCGTCAGCGACTCGCGATGCGTCAAGCAGAGCTCGATGCGGTTCGGGCATCGATGTACCACGCCGCATGGATTGGTGACGTCGGTGAAGACAACGTGAAAGAGATGTCCGGAGTGAAGGCCTATGGCGCCGAAGTTGTGAACAACGCGAACCTGTTGAGCAGAGTGAAGCCAGGTATGTTGGTGGCTTGAGCGGTGAGGGTACACCCGGTCCCATCCCGAACCCGGAAGTTAAGCTCACCAGCGCAGATGGTACTGCTACGGCGGGAGAGTATGTCGACGCCACTCTTAGGGCCCCTTTTAGGGGCCCTTTTTTTGTGCCTGGTTTTTTTGGGGATCACGTGGGGCAACACTCCACAC
>JALRDI010000359.1 GCA_023257035.1 Ilumatobacteraceae bacterium
CTGAGACGGCTGCATCACATAGGAACGAATCTGGCTTCCCCAGCCAACTTGGGCTTGCTTTCCACCGATTGCATCCAATTCGGCCTGATGCTCTTCTTCGATCTTTGCGGCCAGCATTGCCTGCAATCGACCTAAGGCCCGCTCGCGGTTCTGCAACTGGCTCCGTTCCTCCTGAGAGGAGGCGACAAGGCCAGTTGGCTCATGAATAAGTCGAACTGCCGATGAGGTCTTGTTGACGTGCTGACCACCGGCACCTGAGGCGCGGAAGACCTCCATGCGGATATCTGCCTCGTTGATATCAATGTCTGGAGCGTCCATGACTGGCCACACCTGAACGGCAGCAAAACTTGTCTGACGCCGACCTTGGTTATCGAAGGGGCTAATTCTGACCAATCGATGCGTCCCGCGCTCGGCGGTCATCAAGCCGTACGCGTAACGCCCGGTGATCGTGACTTCCGCTGAGTTGATTCCTGCTTCGGCGCCATCGGATTGGTAGTTCAGCTCGATTGCGAAACCTCGGCGCTCAGCCCAACGGCCGTACATTCGCAGCAACATCTCAGCAAAGTCCTGAGCGTCAACCCCACCATCTTTGGCATTGATCTGCACGATGCATGCCGAGTCATCATGATCGCCGGTAAACAAACTCCTGAGCTCTAACTGATCGAGCTGACCGGCGATCGCTGCAATTGAATCTTCGATCTCTGGTTCGAGACTTTCATCGTTCTCTTCACGGGCGAGCTCGTGCAGGACCTCCACATCTGAAACGGCATCAACGATCTGAGAGTAGGTATCGACATCGTCTTTCACGCCGGCATATTCAGCGTTGACCGCTTTTGCTTTCTCGGCATCATCCCAAAGGTCAGGGCGGGAGATTTCGGCTTCGAGTTCGATTAACCGGTCACGCCCTTCAGGGATGTGAAGGTACGTTGAGGCCTCGCCTACCCGGCGAACGAGGTCGCGAATGTCATCAGTAAAGTCACGCATGGCACCCTCTCGTCAAGCTGCGCCATGACAGTTTTTAAATTTGTTGCCTGACCCGCATGGGCATGGAGCATTGCGGGGAGTCTTTTCGAATGAATCCTTTACAACCGTCTGCTGTTTGGCAGCCGGCGGTGCTGCCGTCGGGGCAGGAGCACCAGCCTCTTCTGCGACCGCTGCGGCCCGAGCGGTCGCGAATCCGTTCTCTGAAGACGAATCGCTTGAACTCTGCTGCATGTTGAATACCTGTGGCGCAAGCTGCGGCTCGTCGGGTTGGGTGACTTGGACGTTCATCACATAACGAACGAAATCACGCGCAATTCCAGCCATCATCGCGCCGAACATCTGGAAGCCCTCACGCTGCCACTCAACTAGTGGGTCTTTTTGACCCATCGCCCTCAGGTTGATGCCCTCTTGCAGATAATCCATCTCTTCGAGGTGCTCGCGCCAACGCTGATCGATAATGCGGAGCATGACTTGACGTTCGACCTGACGCATCACGTCTTCACCGAGTTCGACTTCGCGCTGCTCATAGTGGTTTCGCGATTCTGCAAGCAACACCTCGATGACGTCTTGTGCGGTATCGAGTCGGGCAAGTTCATCGGTTGTGGCAGTTGTTGGCCAGTACAGCGCGGTCTCTTTCAACAAACCGTCGAGATCCCACTCATCGGTGGCAGCTGAGACACAATGAACCCCAACCAAATCAGAAACAGCATCATCGAGGTACTCATAGGCAGCGGCTCGAAGGTCAGCACCCTCGAGAATTTGATCGCGCCGTTGATAGATAATCTTGCGCTGCTCGTTCATGACCTCGTCGTATTTGAGGACGTTCTTTCGCACCTCGGCGTTCTTCTGCTCGACGGTGGTCTGGGCCCGCTCGATGGCCTTGGTGACCATCTTCGCCTCAATGGCCTCATCGTCATCGAAACGCCCCATGGCCCATTGGAGGGCACCGGTGGCGAACAACCGCATCAGCTCGTCGTCGAGGCTGAGGTAGAAGCGACTCTCACCGGGGTCGCCCTGACGTCCGGACCGTCCACGGAGCTGATTGTCGATACGTCGTGAGTCGTGACGTTCCGAGCCGATCACGCAGAGGCCACCGAGTTCGCGAACCTGCTCGCCTTCGGCGGCGCATTCGGGGGCGAATCGGGCCTGGTGCCGCTCAAGGCTCGCGAGGGCGGCGGCGCGCTGCTCGCGGAACTCCTCGGGCATCTCCTCAAGCGGGAATTCATTTTCTTGCGGGGGTGAACGTTCGTTTTTAGAAACGGTAAGCAACGATCAGACGGGTAACAAAACGCCGAAAGTC
>JALRDI010000012.1 GCA_023257035.1 Ilumatobacteraceae bacterium
GATAAGCAGACCGAGGCCGAGGGTGACGGCGGAGATACCAAGAGGGAGCATGGCTGCGCCATCGACAATTCGACCAATGTTCGGTGATGACGCGGTCGCAGCGACGACCAGTGCCGCAACGATGAGAGCAAATGCCGTTGCAAACGCAGCGGTGGTGAGCGATGTCAACATTGCCTGTAGCGGGTCGAATCCGAGTCGCAGCCCGGGGCGAATCGAGTTGCTGAAGAGGTTGCGCCATCCTGAGAGGCTGAGGGTGTTGTTGATCAGAAATGAACCTCGAATGAGGGCGATGATCGGCGCAAGAACTACGAGACAACTCCCAACGACGATGAGCGATCCTCGACGCGAAATTGGTTGACGTTGGCCGTGGCGGTGCGGAGTTGAGCGACGTCGGATGACGAGCCACACCCCGAGACCGACGGTGAGGGTGAAGAGTTGCACGATGGCGAGTACCACGCCGCGGTCGATTCTCCCGAGGATGATGGTTTCACGCCAGATTTCAACTTCGAGGGTGGTCGAAGTGGTTGTGCCGAGGATTCGTACGATGCCGAAACTTGTGAAGCACAATGCGAATACGACGGTGGACAGTCCGATCAGCGTGGGTCGTAGTAGCGGGAGCGTGATCGTTCGCGCGACGTCAAGTCGGCGGGCGCCCAAGACTGTTGCTGCTTGCTCCATATCGAGAGGAACAGGAGCAGCGGCAATTCCTCTAATAATGATTGCGAGGTTGAACAAGGTGTGGGCAACCACGATTGGCACGAGCCCAGTTGGGTCGCCGGGGAGCAGCGCTCGCACCCCGGCAGCCATCACCACGGTCGGCATGACGAAGACCGCGGCGAACAGGCTGAGAACAAGTTGCCGCCCACGAAAGTCAGAACGAGCAATGACGAGGCCGGGAGCGAGGCCTAGTGCAACGGTGGCGATGGTGGAGATAAGCGCCTGACCAGTGGTGAACCCGAGCACCTTCCATGTTTGGGTGTCGGACAGCGTTGCGGAGAGCGCCTCAACAGTGATCGCCTGCGAAATGAGCATGGCGACGGGAACGATGACAAACCCGAGTGCAAGCGCGGCCGGGGGAGTGGTGACCGCTGTCGTGAACCAACGGGGTGGCCGGTTTAGCCGGTGATGCTGATCCATTGTTCAACCCACGATGCGCGCCCAGCATCGATATTTGCTGGAGTGAGCGCTGGTGGAGCGTCAGGGATCACTGCATGGTCAATAAACACCTGGTCGAGCTCGACGTCCGCAACTGGGAACACGTAGAGGTTGAGAGGAATATGTTGCTGGAAGTCGGCGCTCACGAGGAACTCAATGAGTTGGCGCGCTTCGTCAGGTGCGTCAGTGCCACGCAACACGCCGGCAAATTCGACCTGTCGATAGCAGGTGTCTTCGATGACCCCGGTCGGTGCAACGCTGGCGGTGGGATCGTTGCCATAGAGCACCTCAAAGGGTGGGCTTGAGCCGTAGCTCACGACGAGTGGCCGGTCGCCTCCTGCTCGGGTGAAGGCACCGTAGTACGCCTCTTCCCAGTCGTTGGTTACGAGCACGTCATTGGTGACGAGGTCTTCCCAGTAGGTCGTCCATTCGTCACCGAGACGGGCGATCGTGCTGAGCAAAAACGCGAGTCCCGGCGATGATGTGCCCGGATGCTGCACGGCGAGCAATCCTGCATATGCCGGGTCGGCAAGCGCGTCGAGAGTCGTCGGAGGTTCGAGTGCGCTGTTGTCGAACCATGCTCGGTCGTAGTTGACACAGACATCACCGAAGTCGACCGGTGTGACAATGCCGTTGCCAAGAGCGACAAGTTGGTCATCGAATGTTGAGGCTGTCTCTGCAACGAATGGTTCAAATACATCGGCTGCCGTTGCCCGGCTTAAGAGCGTGTTGTCGACTCCCCACATGACATCGCCTTCGGGGTTGCCGCTTGCGAGGACTGCTTTGGTCACCATCGTTCCGGTGTCGCCAGCGTTGAGAATATTGATGGTGATACCGGTTTCTTCGGTGAAGGCTGCGAGCGCGTCGTTGAGATCGGTGTCAGCAGCAGGGAACGACGAGTAGGTGACGAGCGTTAGTTCGTCAGCGCCGCCTGAGCATCCGATGGCGGTGATGGCGAGGAGCGCCGTCGTAGCGAGTGTGAGTATCCGGGTGTTCATGGTCAGCCTTTGGTGGGGGGTTCGTGGAAGATCGCAAGCACGCCTTGACGGACTGTGATGTCAACTTCGCCTTCAACGACGTTGCTCACTCCTCGTCCGCTCAGCACCTGCAGAGACTCGTCGCTGAGCGTCCATTTCGTGCCGGTCAACGTGACTCCGGTACACGGTGTTGACAATGCGACCACCGAGAGGGTGCTTTTCATGGGAGGCGAAAGGTGGGCACGGCCAGGGCCATGAAGAATTGTGGCAACGTTGGTACCCCATCGAAGTGAGATGTCGGGGATGCTTGTGACATCGACATCGGTGAGCGCGCCGATAACAGCAAGTGTGTGATCGAGTCGGTCACCGCCTCCCGAGATGACGATGAGTCGGGCAGGAACACGACTTGCGGCAAGCGCAATTGCGAGTTGGGTGTCGGTGTCGTCTTTGTCGGGGGAGTGCTCGTGGACGATCGCGTGCTGGTGAGCCCACTTCAGGCCGCGCTTCGAAATCGAATCGAAATCGCCGATGACCTCGCTCGGTGAAAGCCCGGCTGATCGGGCATGGTCGAGCCCCGAGTCGGCGGCGATCACGTACGCATCGGATGGGATGTCGGCAATTGATTGAGGGTGAAGGCGCTCGGCACCGAGCACAACAACCACTGTTTCGTTGATATTCGTGCTGTTGTCGCTCATGTCATCCCTCCGCCGGCATTATCCGGATCAGGTTCTTGGGTCGGTGACGGTTGGCCACCCTCTCAGCCCGCCTATTGCGAGCTCCCCATATGTGTTGTTGGCGAGCGTAGCGAGTTACTGGCCGAGCAACGAGTTGAGCGCTGATTCTGCGTGCGGCACGTCGTCGCGCTCAACATCGGTGATTCGTGAGAGGTAGCTCACTGACACGTACCCGGCTTCGACTGCGCCGCCGTCGGTGTGATCTGGCAGCGCGATGGCGTCGCCGTAGGTGAATTCGACTTCGAAGGTGCCCTCGGTGCCCCCGATTGGTTTCAGCGACGCGGTCGACATGCTACGAATCGTGCGGTAGTCGATGGTGGTTCGCTTCCATCCTTTGACGTCTGCAAGCTCGACATTGGGAACGTTGATGTTCGCGATGATCGGCTCTTCCGGCAGACCGTCGTCGAGCAAGCCTTTCACGAAGTGTTGTGCGACTGTTGCTGGCGTATCCCAGATCTGATTGAGCACGATGTCATCCCATGCCTGACCTTCGACACCCCATCCTGAGACCGCCTGGCTAACTGCAACCCCGCTGAGGCCCCCGTTTCGTGCGGTGAGGCATGCGCCGATCGTTCCTGAGTGGTACACCGAGCGGCCAACGTTCGCGCCCGGGTTGATCCCTGAGACCACGAGGTCGAATGGTTCGCCGAAGGCTCCGAGGCGTCCCATAAATGCACACAGCCCGGGAGGGCCTGCGACCGCCCATGATTCAGGTACGCCCTCGATGTGAGCTTTCTTCACCTGCGGCTTATTTCGGTAGATCGCGGAGATTGCTGCACCAGCGCCCGACTGGTCGCCGTCGGGAGCAGCGACAACGACATCGCCAAGGCTTGTCATTGCTCGAGCGAGGTAGTGAAGTCCGAGCGAGTCGATGCCGTCGTCGTTGGTTACAAGAATGCGCACCCCTTCTTCCTAGTGGATGAAGGTGTCGCAGCGGCAACTACGGGGTGAATTTTCTTGCTGAGGTCAGCGATCGTTGACCGGTGATGACGACAAGAATCGAACCGATAATGACAAGCGCCATGCCCGGTGCCTGACTGATCGAGATCGTTTCCCCTAGGAACACCCAGGCGAGGAACGTTGATGTCGCGGGCTGGCCGGCCTGGATCATGCTGATCGTGGCAATCGGAACGATCTTTTGAGCAAACACCAACAGGCTGTGCGCGATCACCCCGGTGAGCACCGCAAGGATGAAGATTGATCCCCATGTCTTCGGGTTGTCGGGAATGAATGAGTCGTATGCAATGAGGAGGGCGACCGGGGTTGCGGCAACCATTGCGACCGGCATCATCACCGCCATGAAGTCGACGGTGGTGACCCCGTGGGCGCGCGCTCGTTTGGTGAGCAGCAGGTAGCCGAGAAACGCGCAGAATGCGGTGGCGACTAAGAGGTCGCCTTCAACGGTTGCGACGCCGTTGGTGGGGCCAAATGACAGCACGATGGCGATTCCGGCGAACGAGAAGATGCCCCATCGAAGTGCTTTCCATTGTGGATGTTCTTTGAAGAACAAGAATCCGAGTGGTGCAAGCACGATCGGTGCGAGGGCGTTGATGAATTCGAGGTGGGCGACACTTGTTTTCGTTGCGCCGGTGAACATCACTGCGATGTTCGCTCCGAAGAGCAACGCGGCAGGGGTGACGTATTTCCACGTGGTGCGAGATGGGAAGGGCACACCTTTTGCGACACGTCGATAGGCGAGAAAGACCCACCAGAACACGGTTGCTACGGCAAGGCGCCACCAGGCAATGACGGAGCCTGGCGTGCCTGGCCATTTGATGACCACATACGACAGCGCGAAACAGGTCGATGCACCGAGAACGGCGAGTGGTCCGAGCAGCGCAGTTGAGCGTCGTTCAGCTTGTGGTGGGGCTGTGGTTGTTGACAAGGGTTAGTTGCCCCCGATGGCGAGCCATTCGGCTGCCACTTCAGGGTCACCTGCGATGTCGATTTCGCCGAGGGCGCCGCGCCGGCCCCACAGATCGGCGAGTAGTGCTGCCGCTGTGCCTCGAAGCGCTGCGTCACC